>DATIPL010000450.1:0-2876 GCA_035471965.1 Gammaproteobacteria bacterium | reverse complement strand
AGAAAGAAGCTTTCGTCGTACTCGGGAATCGACTCAAACGCGTCATGGATCTGCGCCGTGTAGAGACGATCGTATTCGATGGTCGCGGTCTGCGGCGCAGTCGCGGCGAAGAACAGGATGCTCTGGTCCTCGTCCGGCGCCAGCTCGTTCTGGCTGAAGGCGAAAAGAAAGTAGATGCTGAACAGAATCGCAAATCCGAACAGCAGCGTCGCGGGAAGAGCGTCCAGCGCCCCGCGAAGCCGTCTCAGGAAATATTGCGAGAGACCCTCGAAGAAGTTTTCCACGGCGTGCTCGAAACGCCCGCCTTCTCTCTTCAGCACTTTCGCCGACAGCATCGGCGACAGCGTCAGCGCAACGACACCCGATACCAGCACCGCGCCGGCGAGCGTGAAAGCGAATTCCGTGAACAAGGTGCCCACCAGACCGCCCATGAAGCCGATGGGCGCATACACGGCCACGAGCGTGGTGGTCATGGCGATAATCGGCAGCGCCAGCTCGCGCGCGCCTTTCAACGCGGCATCGTTGGGCGACATGCCGCGCGCCACGTGGCGATGAACGTTTTCCACCACGATGATGGCGTCATCCACGACCAGCCCGATAGCGAGGACCATGGCGAGCAGCGTCAGCAGATTGATGGAATATCCGAGCAGCAGCATGATGAACGCGCCGCCGATGAGTGACAGCGGCACCGCGACCGAGGGAATCAGCGCGGCGCGAAGCGACCCCAGAGAGAGAAATATGACCAGCAGCACGATTGCCACCGCTTCCGCCAGCGTCTTGAACACCTCGTTGATGGAATCCTGAATGAAAACGCTGGCGTCGTAAGGAATTCGAAGCAAGAGTCCCTCCGGAAACTGATCTCGTATTTCCGGAATGGTCGCGTGAACGCGCCCGGCGACGGTGAGCGGGTTGGCGCCCGGCACCGGCTCGATGCCCACATAGATGGAGGTCTTGTCTTTATACAGGCTGATGGAGTCGTAGGTTTCGGAGCCCAGCTCCGCGCTTGCGATGTCCTCGATGCGGACCAGCGCGCCGCCTCCGGATTTGACTATCAGCTTTCTGAATTCCTCCTCGCGGCCGACGTCGGTGGTCGCCCCGAGATCGATGCTGACGTAAGCGCCTTTGGCGCTTCCGACCGCCGCCTGATAGTTGTTGGCCTGAAGCACATCGGCGACGTCCGCCGCGGTCACGCCGAGCGCCGCCATGCGGCGGGGATCCAGCCAGACCCTCAGCGCATAGGTCTTGTTGCCGATGAGCCGCGCCTTGGCCACCCCCGGAACCGCCTGCAGCTTGGGCTGCACCACGCGCAGCAGATAGTCGGTGATCTGGGAGGGCGTCACGCTTTCGCTGTAAAAGGCGAGATACATGAGCGCGGTGGTGTCACCGGTGGTGGAGTCGATGACCGGATCCTCGGCCTCCTCGGGCAGCACGTTCCGCTGGCTGGCGACCTTGGCCTGGATTTCCGACACCGCCGCGTTGGCGTCGTAGTTCAGCGCCATGTGGGCTTCGATGACGGAAACGCCCTGCGTGCTGGAGGCGCTCAGGTAATCGATTCCGTTGGCCTCCGCAATGGCCTGCTGCAGGGGCGTGGTGATGAATCCCTTGATCAGTTCACTGCTGGCCCCCGGAAACGCGGTCGTCACGGTAACCACGGTATTCAGGGTCTGCGGATACTCCCGCACCTCGAGATCGAGAATGGAGCGCAGGCCCAGAACCAGGATCAGCAGGCTGACGACGCTCGCCAGCACCGGCCGGTGAATGAAGACATCCGTAAACTTCACGGCGCGCTGACCTTGCCGTCCAGGGCCACGCTGTTATCGATCTGAATCGTCTGCCCGTTACGCAGTTTGAGCTGGCCCGCATTCACGACGCGGTCGCCGCTTGCAAGGCCGTCGAGGATTTGCACCCGGTCGTCCCGGTCCTCTCCGGTCTTCACCGGAATGCGCTGAACGGTGGGCTGTCCGTTCTCGTCGACGATCTTGAAAACGGTGTCTCCGTAAGGCGCGAACGCGATCGCGGTCCGCGGCAGCGTCATCACCCCGCGGCTCTCCCCCACGAGGGTTTTCACCTCCGCGAACATTCCCGGCCGCAGACGACCGGTGGGATTGTCCAGGGTGGCGCGAATGCGCAAGGCGCGGGTTCCCGGATCGACTCCGGGGTCCAACGCGCTGACTCGCCCGTGAAATATCTCTTCCCCGTATCCCTGCACCGTCACCTCCACCGACAGACCGGGCGACAGCAGGTCCACGTATCGCTCCGGCAGCGTGTAGTCGACGTAAATGGGCGAGAGGTCCTGGAGCAGCACGATTCGCGCGCCCGGCGCCAGGTACTCGCCCACGTCCACCTGACGGATACCGAGCCATCCGTCGAACGGCGCGCGGATGGTTTTTTCGTTGATCTGGGCGCGCTTGGCCGCGACCTGGGCCCGGGCGAAAGCCAGCTGGGCCTGCAGCCGATCGTATTCCGCCCGGGAAATGTTGCGCTTTTCCAGCAGATCTTCGCCGCGCCGGAACTCCACCTCGGCGAGCTTCGCCTCCGCCACGAGACCGGCCAGGTCCGCCTGGTCCACCGAGGCGTCGAGCTGCACCAGCGGCACGCCAGACGCCACCGCCTGACCGGAGTCGAAGCTGATCGTTTCGACCTGGCCCGCAACCTCGGTGGTGACGTAGACGCCCCGGCTCGCCACCAGGCTGCCCACCGAGACGAGGTAGCGATCCCAGACCTCGGTGGTGACCTCGGCGGCCGCCACCGTGGCTGGCGGCGGCGGGCCCTGACGCGACATCGAATCCTGTATCTGTTTGTATTTCCAACCGAAAATACCGCCGAACAGGGCGGCGAGGGCGACCAGCACGAGCACAATCCTTGCGATCATCTTG
>DATIPL010000449.1:0-3203 GCA_035471965.1 Gammaproteobacteria bacterium | reverse complement strand
CAATACTCCTGATTCGGCCAGTGCCGTTCTCTCAATTACTCAAGCCGCCTGTTTCTGATCGCGAATCGCGCCCAGCGTGCGCACCAGTCTCGAATGTGGTTCCGCGAGTGTTCGCACGAATTTCGAAACCGGCGCGATCATTACTGACATGAGCTGGGCGATTGCCTCTTCCTTCGTCGGCAGGGAAGCCAGCGTGTCGATCGCTTTCGGCTCCAACAGCTTGCCTTCTATGGAAACAAGCTTGACGAGCAGCTTATCGTTGGCCTTGGAAAAATCCTTGATCACCCGCGCCGCGGCGCCCGGCTCTTCCCTCGAGAATGCCAGCACCAGCGGTCCGACCAGCTGATCGCGCATGCACGCGAAGTCGGTATCTTCCAGGGCACGGCGGGCAAGCGTATTTCGAACAACGCGCACGTAGACGCCCGAGCTGCGGGCCTGAACACGCAACTGCGTCATCTGCGCGACGGTCAGTCCGCTGTATTCCGCCGCAACTGCGGAATGCGCAGTCCTGGCCACTTCGTGGACCTCCGCGACCACCGCTTTTTTCCCCTCAAGTGATAAGGGCACTTCAGCTACCTCCAAGATCGCTTGAGCAACAATCACATGGACACTCTCGTGTCCCCCTATTCACGGTGGCCAAACATTCAATCGTCCGGGCGACACCGTCTGCGCAGGGTCGGGAGCCTGAGTCCCGGATTAAGCGCACTCCTTTGCGCGCCTGCGGTCTTTGACAGCTCTTCCGCAAACGGCGGAACAGCCCAAAGCCCTCTTCAAAGCGATTAGTGATTGGTGATTCGTAGCGCAAGGGTCGATGTCTCGCTCGACGCCACGTATCAGCCGCTAATCACTACTCACTCATCACGAATCACTAAATTCCCAAGCTCGTCTTCTCCACGGGCACCCCGGGACCCATGGTGCTGGAAAGCACGACTTTCTTGAAAAACACGCCTTTAGACGAAGCGGGCTTCGCTTTGTTCAGATCGCCCAGCAGCGCGTCGAGATTCTCTTTCAGCGCGCCGGGCTCGAAGTCGGCCTTGCCGATGCTGCAGTGAATAATCCCGGCTTTATCGGTCCTGAACTGGACCTGACCCGCCTTCGCCTTCTTTACCGCTTCGCCCACGTCCGGGGTCACGGTGCCCACCTTGGGATTAGGCATCAATCCGCGTGGACCGAGGATCTTGCCCAGCTGTCCCACCACCCGCATGGCGTCCGGCGCCGCAACCACGACGTCGAAGTCGAGCTTGCCCGACTTCACCCGCTCGGCGAGATCGTCCATTCCTACGATGTCCGCACCCGCCGATTTAGCCGCGTCGGCGGCGGCGCCCTGGGCGAATACCGCCACCCGGGTCTGTTTGCCGGTGCCGTTGGGCAGCACCGTTGAGCCGCGCACCACCTGATCGGATTTGCGCGGGTCGACGCCGAGGTTAATGCTCACGTCCACGGACTCGTTGAACTTGGCGCTGGCGAATTCCCTCACCATACCCAGCGCTTCCAAGATGTCGTAGGCCCGGCTCCGGTCGAGTTTCTCGCGCAGCGCCCGCTGACGCTTCGAATGCTTGGACATCACTCCACCCCCTCGGTCTCGACGCCCATGCTGCGGGCGCTGCCCGCGATGATGCGCACGGCGGCGTCCAAGTCCTCGGTATTAAGATCCGGCATTTTAGTCCTGGCGATTTCCTCGAGCTGGGCGCGCGTCGCCCGGCCGACTTTGTCGGTATTGGGAACGCTGCTGCCTTTCGGTAGATTGAGCGCTTTCTTCAGCAGCACCGACGCCGGCGGCGTTTTGGTGATGAACGAGAAGCTGCGGTCGGCGTAGACCGTGATCACGCAGGGCGTGGGCAAACCCTGCTCCACGTTCTGAGTCTGGGCGTTGAACGCCTTGCAGAACTCCATGATGTTCACGCCGTGCTGCCCCAGCGCCGGCCCCACGGGAGGGCTCGGATTCGCCTGACCCGCCGGGACCTGCAGCTTGATGTATGCCTGTATCTTCTTCGCCACTTTCTACTCCTGTTGGGTTCAAACGCCTGACGCGCTGGTCAGGCTCCCCGTTAAAGTGATTCGTGATTGGTAATTAGTGATTCGAGGAGTAGGAGTCGTGGACTCGCCCGATGCTTCGTATCAGCCACTAATCACAAATCACTAATCCAATCGCTAATCCTTCTCCACCTGACTGAACTCGAGCTCCACCGGAGTCGAGCGGCCGAAGATGGTCACCTCCACCCGTAATCGGTTCTTCTCGTAGTTCACTTCTTCCACCACGCCGTTGAAATCATTGAACGGACCGTCGATGACCCTCACCACCTCACCAGGCTCGAACAGAACTTTTGGCCGCGGTTTGTCCACGCCTTCCTGAATGCGCTCGAGTATGGCGTTGGCCTCCTTGTCGGAGATCGGCGCAGGACGATCGCTGCTGCCACCGATGAAACCCATGACCTTGGGAACGCTCTTGACCAAGTGCCATGTGTCGTCGTTCATTTCCATGTTCACAAGCACGTAGCCGGGAAAAAACTTGCGGTCGCTCTTGCGCTTTTGACCATCGCGCATCTCGACGACTTCCTCGGTCGGCACAAGCACATCGCCGAACATGTCGTCCAGCCCGCTGCGCTCGATACGCTCCTTCAGAAGCCGGGCCACCTGCTGCTCAAAGCCCGAGTACGCGTGTACCACATACCAGCGCCGCGCCACGGTCATGCTTCCTGACCGAGCAGCAGACGCATGATCCACGCCAGCATTCCGTCCAGCATCCAAAGGATAATTGCGACCAGCGCCACCATCGCAATGACGATGAGCGTCGTCTGTAATGTTTCGTTGCGTGTCGGCCATACAATCTTGCGAAGCTCGGTGCGCGATTCGCGCATGAAATCCCATGCCAGCCGTCCCTTTTCCGTCTGAAAGGCGACCGCGGCGGCAACCCCGGCTGCAATCAGAATGCCTATCACCCGCAGCGGCAGCGACTGGTCGCCGAAGTAGTAGAAGCCCGTTACGCCTCCTGCCAGCAGGATGGCGGCCATCAACCATTTAAGTTGGTCCGGCATGGCTGTCCTTGTCTCAACCCTTATACCCATATCGAATACGCGCTCCGATGCGTTTCGCGCATCCGTGTCAGCATTTCACCAGCCCGACTCGGCTGTCACTTCGCCCGAATCGACAGGCGGTCCCTCGTCCTTCTCGCTCCGCGGTTCGAATATCCGTCGCGCTGCCCG
>DATIPL010000448.1:0-1888 GCA_035471965.1 Gammaproteobacteria bacterium | reverse complement strand
AGGGCGATGCTCTCCCAACTGAGCTAAGCACCCTTTTTGAAGGCGCGCTAGTTTACGGCATCCTTCAGTGCTTTGCCAGCCTTGAACGCGGGGTTCTTGGAGGCTGCAATCCTGATGGCTTGACCGGTGCGGGGATTACGTCCCGTGCGGGCAGCGCGCTTGCGTACGGAGAACGTACCGAAGCCTACAAGCGAGACGGTATCGCCTCTTTTCAAGGCCCTGGTAACACTTTTTACAAATGCGTCTAAGGCACGGCCGGCATCAGCCTTCGTAAGACCCGCAGCAGCCGCGATTGAATCCACTAGTTCAGATTTATTCATTCTTGCACTCCATAAAAAATTGATCAGTTTGCGATGAGTGAACCCAGCCTGCCACCCACCGACCCATCATGACCCTGCCGGCTGAATTATTGTGTCTCGGGAATGGCGGAATTTCCCTGAAAGCCTTGTATATCAAGGCTCGCAAGCTGTGAAGGCATGTTAATACAGCACTTGCGCCATACGCAACAGAATTTGCACAAACATGACAGGTGCCGCGTGAACTAATGACGCCAAGCTTTTCAATGTGGGGGAAAACCTTCTTAGTTACCAATCGGTAACATTCTCGCCGTCATCAGCATAAACGGCAGGCGCGGACCTGCGGGCGGCCGCGCCAGCACGCCCATTCAGTGGGTGACGACGGTACTTTCCGCCCCCGGGGACTGACGCTTGCCCACCTCGACGGCCTTGCCGTCCTGCTCGGGCAGTTTGCTGAGCGCCTTTTCCAGCACTTCGTCGATGGTCGCCACCGGAATCACCTCGAGTTTCTTGAGGATGGCCTTGGGAATCTCGATCAGGTCCTTTTCGTTCTCTTCCGGGATCAGCACGGTCTTGATCCCCCCGCGATGGGCCGCAAGAAGTTTTTCCTTGAGCCCGCCGATAGGCAGAACCTTGCCGCGCAACGTGATTTCGCCCGTCATCGCCACGTCGGCCCGCACCGGGATTCGCGTCAGGGCGGAGACCAGCGCCGTGCACATGGCGATGCCGGCGGAGGGGCCGTCCTTGGGCGTCGCGCCCTCGGGCACGTGCACGTGGGCGTCGAATTTCTGGTGAAAGCCCTCCTCGATACCGAGCCGTTCGGCGCGGCTGCGCACCACGGTCATGGCGGCGTGGATGGACTCCTGCATCACTTCGCCGAGCTGGCCCGTCAGCGTCAGCTTGCCCTTGCCGGGCACCAGCGAAGCCTCGATTCGCAGCAGCTCGCCGCCGACCTCGGTCCAGGCGAGCCCGGTCACCTGCCCGATCTCGTTTTCCTCTTCGGCCAGGCCATAGCGGAAGCGCCGGACGCCGAGATAGTTTTGCAGGTTGCGGGTGGTGACGAACACTTTCTCGCGCTTTTTCTCCAGCGCGAGCTGCTTGACCGCCTTACGGCTGATCTTGGCGATTTCGCGCTCCAGGTTGCGCACGCCGGACTCGCGGGTGTAGTAGCGGATGATGTCCAGCAAGACCTGGTCGCTGACGTTGATCTCGTCTTCCTTGAGGCCGTTCTGATCGAGCTGCTTGGGCATCAGATAGCGCTGGGCGATGTTGAGCTTCTCGTCCTCCGTGTAACCGGGAATACGGATCACTTCCATGCGGTCGAGCAGCGCCGGCGGGATGTTCAGCGTGTTGGCGGTGGCGATGAACATCACCTCGGACAGGTCGAAATCGACCTCCAGGTAGTGGTCCGCGAAGGTGTGGTTTTGTTCCGGGTCGAGCACCTCGAGCAGCGCCGAGGACGGATCGCCCCGGAAGTCCATCGACATCTTGTCGAGCTCGTCGAGCATGAACAGGGGGTTCTTCTTGCCGACCTTGGCCATGTTCTGCAGCACGCGTCCCGGCATCGAGCCGATGTAGGTCCTGCGGTGACC
>DATIPL010000447.1:0-12408 GCA_035471965.1 Gammaproteobacteria bacterium | reverse complement strand
TACCAGGATGCGATTCCGCGCTCCACGTAGCCGCGGCTGCTGCGAAGAGTGTGGTAGCGCCTGCCGTGGACTACGTAGGATCTGGGGTTGCCGTAAGGGCTGCGCTGCTCCGCCCTGGGAACAGCGTCCGGTATGTGTCCCAGGTAGGGAGATCCCGGCGGCGGTCCGTCCTTGATCGGCGAGCTGCCGCAGCCTGCAGTCAACAGCACGATCATCAGCATCGCCGCGTGGCGACTGCGTTCGACAAGGAGAGTCGAAACTGCCCCCATGGTCTCAGCCGGCCTGGCTCATACGGGTTCGGATTTCCCTCGCCAGCTGGGTTACCGCCATGGCATATAGCGGACTGTGGTTATAACGAGTAATCGCGTAGAAATTCCGCTGCACCACCCAGTATTCGCTGCCGTCGGCGAGCTCCAGCTCGATCAGAGCGACCCGGGTATCGGCCGGCACATCGTTGACCATTTTCACCCCGTGGGCGTCGAGATCCTGAAGCGGAGTTTCCGGGTTCAGTCCCTTTTTCAGCAGCGTCTTGTAGCCGTCCCCGCTGACAGAGGCGGGAGCCGCGATGCCTCCATCGGCTCTCCAGCCGTGTTCGCTGAGATAGTTCGCCACGCTGCCGATGGCGTCCTCGGTGCTGCCGATGAGATCACGGGACCCGTCGTCGTCGAAGTCGACTGCGTAGCGCCGGTAGCTGCTGGCAATGAACTGGGGAACCCCCATGGCGCCGGCGTAGGAGCCCTTGACCGCGAGCGGGTCGAGACTTTCCTCCCGCGACAGCAGAAGAAACTGCTGAAGCTCGGAGCGGAAAAACCTGGCGCGCTTTGGGTATCTGAAGCCGAGCGTAACCAGCGAATCGAGCACGCGGATCCGGCCGGCGCGCTCACCGTAAAGCGTTTCCACACCGATGATGGCAACGATTATCTCTGCGGGCACCCCGTAGACCGCTTCTGCCCTGGCGAGCGTCTCGCGCTGCGATTTCCAGAATTCGACGCCCTTTGTAATTCGAGTTTCGTTGAGAAAAATGGGTCGGTACGCATACCAGGGCTTGGCTTCCGCCGGCCGTGAAATCAGCTCGATCACTTCGGGCAGCACCCTCGCCTGGGCGAGAATCTCTCTCAGCTCGGATTGCGGATAACCGTGTCGAGTCTCCATCTCCTGGATGAACGGAGCGATCTCCTTCGAATCATCCAGTGAAACCCGTTGATGGGCCTCAACCGTTGCCGCGCTGATGCACGCGGAGAGCGTTATTGAAGACAACAAGGTGAGCACCGGACGAACGCCGCGGACTACGCCCATGGATTTATCGTGACTTCCCACCACCAGGATTCACCCCAACTCAGTTCGATAACAGTCTTCTGTGCGTATGGATCGACATCAGCACCCCGAAGGCCGCCATCACGGTAACCAGCGACGTGCCGCCATAACTGATGAGCGGGAGCGGAAGCCCCACCACGGGAAGCATTCCGCTAACCATGCCCAGATTGACGAATACGTAGATGAAAAACGTCAGTATCAGGCTGCCGCCGAGGAGGCGGCCAAAAGACTCCTGCGCCTGGGCGGCAATGTAGAGTCCCCTGAAAACGACGAATAGATAGATCGCCAGCAGAAGTGCGACGCCGAGCAGACCGAACTCCTCGCTCAAGACGGCGAACACGAAGTCCGTGGATCGCTCGGGGAGAAAATCCAGCTGGCTCTGGGTGCCGTTCAGCCATCCCTTGCCGTAAACGCCGCCGGAACCGATGGCAATTTTCGACTGGATGATATGGTATCCGGCCCCCAGGGGATCCTGCTCGGGATCGAGAAAGGTAAGCACTCTGCGGCGTTGATAATCGTGCATCACCTGCCACATAGCCGGTGCGCTCGCCGCCAGGATAAGGAGCAGGCCCAGTATCAGCCTCCAACGCATGCCCGCCAGAAAAAGCACGAATCCACCGGAGCAGCCGATCAGCAGCGCGGTGCCGAGATCGGGCTGTCGCACGATGAGGAAGGTCGGCACGATGGCGATCAGGGCGGCCACGAATACCTGCAGTGTCCGCGGCGGCAATGTTCGCTCGGCGAAAAAATAAGCCACCATCATCGGCACCGTCAGCTTGGCGAGCTCCGATGGCTGAAAATTAACCGGCCCCAGACGCAACCACCGCTGCGCGCCCTGCGCAACGTCGCCGACGTAAAGCACCGCCACCAGCAGAGCCAGTCCGGCCAGGTAAAGCCAGGGCGACCAGTGAAATAAATGGCGGGGATTGATCTGGGCGACCGCCAGCATCACGCCGAAGGCCACGACCAGGCGGATGGCCTGACGAATCACGGTGCTGGTCGACTCGCCGCCCGCGCTGTAGAGCACCATCAGGCCGATGCCCGATAGCGTCACCAGTCCGATGAGCAGAGGCAGATCCAGGTGGAGGCGTTGCGACAGTGTCCGTGTTTCTTCCATCGTTCGTCAGCGCCTCATGGGCGGCAAGGTCGACTGCCTCGATTCCGGGAAGAATGACCGCAATGCGTGACGCATGCTCAACGCGCCTGCCGCTGAGTCAAGGGATGCGACCTCGCCGCGGTCAGCATTGGACCGTCATCTGGGGCCCGCTCTTTCAGGCTGTCGAGGTAATAGTCGATTACCTTCCTCGCGATTGGCGCCGCGGAGCGGCTACCGCTGCCGCCATTTTCCGCCACCACCGCCACCGCAATCTTCGGCTTGTCGACGGGCGCGAAAGCGATGAAGAGGCCGTGGTCGCGCAGACGCTTTTCTACTTCCTCCTCTTCATATTCCTCGTTCTGCCCCACGCTGAACACCTGCGCGGTTCCGGTTTTGCCCGCCATCTGATAGGTGGCGCCGATGCTGATACGCCGTGCCGTCCCTCGAGGACCGTGAACCACCTGTCTCATGGCCTCGACGATGTCGTCCCAGTTCTTGGCCGAACCGGGTTCGATGACCTCGGGTGGATTGGGGACATGCTCGACAGGCTCCAGGGTGGCAGGATCTACCCTTCGAAGCAGCACCTCCGGTTTCAGCCGCAGTCCTCTCATGGCCAGCGTAGCGGTAGCCGAAGCGAGCTGCAGCGGGGTCGTCAGCATGAAGCCCTGGCCGATCCCGGTTATCAGGGTTTCCCCCGGATACCAAGGCTGGTTGCGGTTACGCCGCTTCCACTTGGGTGACGGCATCAGGCCGTCGCTTTCTCCTTTGAGATCGATACCGGTCGGGCTGCCGAAGCCGAACCGGGTCATGAAATTGTGCATGCGCTCGATACCCAGATTCTGGGAGAGCACGTAGAAATAGACGTCGCACGATTCCACGATGGCCCTATTCAGATCCACGCGACCGTGCCCTCCCTTCTTCCAGTCCCGGTAGCGGCGCTCTTTTCCCGGAAGCTGAAAGTAACCGGGACAGAACGTGGTCTCGTGCGCTTGATCCAGCTTGTGTTCAAGGCCCGCCAGCCCGTAGAAGGGTTTCACCGTGGAGCCGGGCGGGTACTGGCCGTTGATGGCGCGGTTGAACAGCGGCCTGTCGGGTGAGCCGATGAGGGTGTCATAGGTCGCTTTGTCGATGCCGTCGACGAAAAGATTCGGGTCGTATGTGGGAACGCTGACCAGCGCCAGCACGTCGCCGCTGGCGGGCTCAATCGCGACCACCGCGCCGTTTTCTTCCCCCAGGGCCTGCTCGGCGACCGCCTGCAGGCCCACGTCAATGGTGAGATAAAGGCTGCTTCCGGGCACCGGGTCCTTGCGCTGCAGGACTCTCAGCGTTCGCCCCTGGGCGTTGGTCTCAACGTGCTGATAACCCACCGTTCCGTGCAGCAGATCCTCGTATGCCTGCTCCACACCGGTCTTTCCGATATGGGCCGTGGCACGATAGTTGGAGGTGTCAATGGTCTGAAGCTCTTCTTCGTTGATCCGTCCTACGTAGCCGATGAGATGAGAGCCGATTTCCGACAGCGGGTAGTCCCGACTCAGTCGCGCCTGCACGTCCACGCCAGGGAACATGTGGCGATTAACCGAGAATCTTGCGACCTCCTGCTCGTTCAGGCGGTAGCGGAGTGGAAGGCTGTCGAACCGACGCTTCTTCTTCAAGAGCTCGCGAAACCTCGCCTCATCGTCTTCCGAAATCGGAATCATGCGCCTCAGATCCGCAATCAGCCCGTCGATATCCCGAACTGCTTCGGGCACCACCTCGAGGCTGTATGTCGGAACGTTCTGCGCAATGACGGTGCCGTTTCGATCGAAAACCAGTCCGCGAGTGGGGGCAACGGGAACGATCTTTACCCGATTGTCTTCAGAAAGGGTTGCGAAATGCTCATAGCCGACCACCTGAAGCTGGAACATTCTTACCAGTATCACCACAGACATGCAGGCGATGAGCACGCAGCAGATGACCACGCGGGATTTGATCAGCTGCGCCTCCTGGGCGATGTCCTTGATTGTGAGAATGGGCCTCACGACAATCGAACCCGGCTGCCGCGCCCGCAATGGCCAAGCGCGCGGCCGCCGCCGCCAGCTCGGACCCGGTTGTTTCCCGTCGACATCACGGAAGTCAGACGACCTGATACTTTCGCCGCAGATCGCGCAATACGACGAATATCCACGGCCAGAGAACCATGCTGATGAGCGGCGACGCCCAGTAAGCGGAAAAGGACACGGGCATTCCCTGAATGCCGTTAATCCAGAGAATCAGCACCTGATGGATAAAGGCGAGCCCGAATACGGTGACGCCCTGCTGCCAGAGCGGCAGCACGCGAACCCGCTGATAGAACTGAAGCGTGATGAAGGCGATTACGCTCAGCGCCAGCGCGTTTTGTCCGAGCAGGGTGCCGGACAGCACGTCGAGAAAAATACCCAGGGTGAATGCCACCATGATGCCGATTCGCGTTGGCAGCGCCATGCACCAGTAAATGAGCACCAGCGCGACCCACGCCGGCCGCCAGATCCCGGCCCAGTCGGGCATCGGCAGTGCCATAAGCATCAGAGCCACAACGAAGCTCATGACGATCACCCAGTTGCCGCGCTCTTTCTGTTGGCTCATGGAATCAGCGCTCCCGGGTCGACTCCCTCGGCCGCCGCGCCGACTTCGGCGGGCCAGACCAGCAGCACTTCGCGGTTCCGCTCCAGCCTCGCCGAGGGCTCGACCTTGACTGAAGCGAACGGGCGACCGCGATCCCGGTCCACGCTGATGATGTGTCCCACCGGATAGCCCGAGGGAAAGCGCCCGCCCAGGCCGGAGGTGACGAGCAGGTCCCCCACCCTGAGATCCGCGTTGTTCGGAATATGGAGCAGCTCCAGCAGGTTCTGCGGTCCGGTCCCGACGGCCACGGCGCGGTAGCCGCTGCGATGGACCTGCACCGGCAAGGCGTGGCTCGGATCCGTTATCAGAAGCGCGTTGCTGGAGAAGGGGCCCGCTTGAACCACCTGTCCCATGACGCCGTTGGAGTCTATCAGCGACTGCCCGGAGAAGACGCCGTGTCGCGTCCCTTTGTTCAAGACGATGCGGCGAGCAAAGGGATCCATGTCCACCGAAAGGAGCTCGGCGATCAGCACCCTGTCGCCCACCTTGATGGAGGAATCCAGCAGACTTCTGAGCCTGCGATTCTCCGCCTCCAGCTCAGCGTATTTCTCCAGCCGCGAATGAATGCGAAGGTTCTCCCGTCTCAGCCGGTAGTTTTCGTTCAAAAGCTCGGATCGGGAGGTTACCGTTTCGGCCAGCCAGGTGCCGACCTGGATAGGCAGATCCACAGCGTACTGCAGCGGATAAACGATGGTGGCCAGGACTGCGCGGAGGGATTCCAGATGGCGGCCCTTGTGGTCGGCAGTCATCAGCGCAATGGATACGACCAATACCGCGATCAGCCGCGCCAGGGCCGAAGGACGACGAAAAAAGAGCGGCTTTATCGGATTAATGGCAAAGCTCCGTCGCTAAAGCGTTATCAATCTCCAATGCGTGCCAGAACTTACTCGGTGGCGAAGACGTCGACGCCTTTCTCGTCGACCATTTCCAATGCGCGTCCGCCGCCACGCGCGACGCAGGTGAGCGGATCTTCGGCGATGATCACGGGAATGCCCGTTTCCTCCATCAGAAGCCGGTCGATGTCCTTGAGCAGCGCTCCGCCGCCGGTGAGGACCATGCCCCGTTCGGCGACGTCCGCGCCCAGCTCGGGCGGAGTCTGCTCGAGGGCGGTCTTTACTGCGCTGACGATCCCCGACAACGGCTCCTGCAGCGACTCGAGAATTTCGTTGCTGTTGAGAACGAAGCTGCGTGGTATTCCCTCGGCGAGATTTCGGCCCCGCACCTCGATTTCCTTGACCTCGTTGCCGGGATACGCGGAACCGATTTCGTGCTTGATCCGTTCCGCAGTGGCTTCGCCGATGAGGGTGCCGTAATTGCGGCGGATATAGTTGATGATGGCCTCATCGAAGCGATCTCCGCCGATGCGCACCGATTCCGAGTAGACGATGCCGTTGAGCGAAATCACCGCAACCTCGGTCGTGCCGCCGCCGATATCCAGCACCATGGAGCCGCTGGCCTCGCTGACCGGCATGCCGGCGCCGATGGCGGCGGCCATGGGCTCCTCAATCAGATAGACCTCGCGGGCGCCTGCGCCCGCAGCCGATTCGCGAATCGCCCGCCGCTCCACCTGGGTGGATCCGCACGGCACGCAAACCAGCACTCGCGGGCTGGGACGGAGAAACTTGGCTTCGTGGGCCTTGCGGATGAAGTGCTGCAGCATCTTCTCCGTCACGGTGAAATCCGCAATGACTCCGTCCTTGAGGGGCCGGATTGCCTGGATATTGCCCGGCGTGCGGCCGAGCATGCTCTTGGCGGCCTCGCCGACGGCGGCGATATTCTTCGCCCCGCCCGGCCCACGTTCCTGGCGGATGGCCACTACCGACGGCTCGTTGAGGACGATGCCCTTGCCCCGGGCGTAGATGAGGGTGTTGGCGGTGCCCAGATCTATCGAAAGGTCATTGGAAAAAAGCCCGCGAATTCTCTTGAACATAGCCCCTCATGCCTGTTTCGATGCGCATTACCATTGCCGCAAACCGGCGAGTATAATTTGGCGGCGCCTCGCGCCGGAACCCGCCTCGCGGGAGCGAACGGACACAGCAATGGTGGCCCCCCTTAATCCATTGTAATGTAGCAGTGGGTACCCAGATCAGCAACTATTTTAGGTAGTTAAGCCCGATTTCTAACGGTCCTTCGAAGCTTTGAGCCTGGACAGGGAAGAAGTTCTCAAGATCGCCCATCTGGCCCGACTGGGTGTCGATGACGCCGAGGTCGAGCGCTACGCGGACGAGCTTTCCAACATTCTTGCGCTGGTGGATCGCATGAACGCCGTGGATACGTCCGGCGTAGCCCCCATGGCGCACCCGCTCGACGGCACCCAGCGACTTCGTCCCGACGTGGTAGATGAGATCGACCGGCGGGACGCGTTTCAAAAGATAGCCCCGGCGGTCCGCGACGGACTTTACCTCGTCCCGAAGGTCATCGAGTGATCCTGTTTGAAACCCGTTCATCGGCCGCGGCGCGCCTGCGGCCGACGCGCACATACGACTTGAACCCGCAGGCCGGGCCGCAATAGATAATCAAGAACGACTTCGAAATGCATCTCAAATCCGTATCCGAGCTGACAAACTCGTTGCGCGCAAAAGAGATCAGCAGCCGCGAGCTGACTTCCCTTTACCTGGACAGGATCGAAGAAAAAAACCCGGAACTGAATGCCTTCATCACCGTAACGCAGGAGCAGGCGCTGAAAGAAGCCGATCGTGCCGACACATTGATCGCCCGTGGTGAAGCGGGACCCCTCACGGGTGTTCCGCTCGCCCACAAAGATCTGTTTTGCACATCAGGCATCCGCACCTCGTGCGGATCGAAGATGCTGGATAACTTTATTGCTCCGTACGACGCAACGGTCGTCGAGCGTTGCCGTTATCACGGCATGGTGATGGTGGGCAAGACCAACATGGACGAGTTCGCCATGGGTTCCTCCAACGAGAACAGCTATTACGGCCCGGTGCGCAACCCCTGGTCCCTGGACCGCGTCCCCGGCGGATCCTCCGGGGGCTCGGCTGCCGCGGTGGCGGCGAGGCTGGTGCCGCTCGCCACATGCACCGATACCGGCGGCTCCATCCGACAGCCAGCGTCGCTTTCCGGTATCACGGGCATCAAGCCCACTTACGGCCGCGTTTCCCGATACGGCATGATCGCTTTCGCTTCCAGCCTGGACCAGGGCGGCGCCATGGCGACGAGCGCGGCAGACGCGGCGCTGTTGCTCAGCGCCATGGCGGGTTTCGACGAGCGCGATTCCACCAGCCTGGCGCAGGCCGGGGAACGCTTTTTTGACGGCCTCGAGGCGGCGATTAGCGGATTGCGGATAGGTCTGCCCAGGCAGCACTTCGGCCAAGGTCTGGACTCCCAGGTCGGCGCTTGCGTCCGGGCAGCGGTGGACGAGTTCCAGCGCATGGGCGCAAAGATCGTCGAAGTCGATCTCGAGAACACCGATTTATCCATACCAGCGTATTACGTGGTTGCCCCCGCGGAAGCCTCATCGAACCTGGCACGCTATGACGGCGTGCGCTTCGGTCATCGTGCCGAGAACCCGCAAGGTCTTGAGGATTTCTACAAGCGAAGTCGCAGCGAGGGGTTCGGCGCCGAAGTCAAACGCCGCATCATGATCGGAACCTACGTCCTTTCCGCAGGCTACTACGATGCTTACTATCTGAAGGCGCAGCAGCTTCGAAGAATCATCAAGGAAGACTTTCAGCGGGCTTTCGAGCAGGCGGATGTGCTGATGGGACCGACTTCACCGAGTGTCGCCTTTCGACTCGGCGAGAAACTAGACGATCCGGTGACTATGTATCTTTGCGACATCTATACCAACGCGGTAAACCTTGCCGGACTCCCGGCGATGTCGATTCCCGCGGGCTTCGCCGGGAGTATGCCCGTTGGCCTGCACATCATCGGCAACTATTTCGATGAAGCCCGTCTACTCAACGTGGCCCACCGTTACCAGCAGCTTACGGATTGGCACACGCGGATTCCCCAGGGATTTGAATAGGGACGCGCGGGGCATGTGCTGGGAACCCGTCATCGGTCTCGAACTGCACGCGCAGCTCTCTACCAAGAGCAAGATTTTTTCAGGTGCATCAACAGCTTATGGCGCAGCGCCCAATACGCGGGCATGCGCAGTGGATCTCGGCCTGCCGGGCGTGCTGCCGGTCCTCAACGCCGAGGCGGTGCGCATGGCAGTCAAGTTCGGACTTGCGATCAACGCCAGGATCTGTGCGCGATCGGTGTTCGCGAGAAAAAACTACTTTTATCCGGATCTACCCAAGGGCTACCAGATCAGCCAGTACGAGCTGCCCATCGTCGGTGAGGGCGAGGTCGTGATCCAGCTCGAAGGCGGCGAGGAAAAGCGAATTGGCATCACCCGCGCCCATCTAGAGGAAGACGCCGGCAAGTCGGTGCACGACGTTTTTGCCGACGCCACCGGAATCGACCTGAACCGCGCGGGAACGCCGCTTATCGAGATCGTATCCGAGCCGGACATGCGAAGCGCCGCCGAGGCGATCGCCTACATGCGCAAAGTCCACTCCATCGTGCGCTATCTGGAAATCTGCGACGGCAACATGCAGGAAGGTTCGTTTCGCTGTGACGCGAACGTTTCCGTGCGGAAGAAAGGCGAGACCGCGCTCGGCACCCGCACGGAGCTCAAGAATTTGAACTCCTTCCGCTTCGTTGAACGCGCGATCGAGTACGAGATCGAGCGCCAGACCGATCTGCTGAAAGCCGGCGGTTCCGTGATCCAGGAGACCCGTCTTTACGACCCCGACCTTAACGAAACCCGTTCCATGCGCGGCAAGGAAGAAGCCAACGACTATCGCTACTTTCCCGACCCTGATCTCCTGCCGGTGGAGGTCACGAATGAATTTGTCGCGGAGATCAGGGCATCCTTGCCTGAGCTTCCGGACGCCAGGCGGCGACGTTTCTGCGATGACTACGGATTGAGCGCCTACGATGCCTCGAACCTGATCGTAAGCCGGGAGCTGGCTGATTATTTCGAGCGTACCGTGGAAGTTTCGGGCGCCGCTCCCAAGCTTTGCGCCAACTGGATCAGCGGTGAGCTCGCCGGGGCGCTCAACAAAGCAGGGTTGGAAATCGGCCAATGCCCGGTCACGCCGGAGCTCCTCGGCGGCATGCTCAAACGCGTCGCCGACGGGACCCTGTCCGGAAAGCTGGCCAAGCAGGTATTCGACGCCATGTGGAGCGGTGAAGGCGAGGCCGATGCCATCATCGATGCCAGGGGACTGAAGCAGGTGACCGACGCAGGCGCCATAGAAGCGCTGGTGGATGCGGCAATCGAAGCCAATCCGGAGCAGGTGACACAGTACCGGGCCGGCAAGGAGAAGGTGCTGGGATTCTTTGTCGGTCAGGTGATGAAGGCGTCGCAGGGCAAGGCCAATCCGGCGCAGGTGAATGAGTTGCTGAGGAAGAAGTTGAAGGGATAGATCGAGTAACGAATATCGAATACCGAATGTCGGGCCTTCGGTCGGTTACCTTGTCGTCTTCCGATCTCCGATCTTCGACATTCGACCTTCGAGCATTCGTGCTTTAACGATTCCTCTCAGCTGACCGACACCCCATCCCCCACCCGAAGCCCCAGCACTTCCGCCGCGCTCCCCTGGTTCACCGAGATCTCCACCAGGCGGAAGGCGTTCCGGTACCAGAAGGCCGCGCCCTTATCCACATCGCCGAAGGTGCGGGCGAACTCGAGGCGGTGCCCCGCAGCGGTGATCCGGGCGTCGACCGGGAGACTCTCGGCGCGGATGCCGGTCACGGCATTGCCGAATGCGTCCACGTAGATGATTTGATACAAGTCATCGGCTATCTCGTTCAGTGGTTGCGGGTATGTTCCCAGGCGCTCGGCAGAAACCTTCCGGCCACGGGCAAGCATTGCCGCCACCGGGGCAAACAGGTCGCGTCCATGGAAGCTGGCGCTCATCGACTCCGGTCGCCAGTCGATGCGCCACGCCTCCAGCGTTCGCGAGCGCTTCGCCACCAGGTCGAAGATTCCGTTGTCGGGCCCCACGTACCAGCGGTCGTCGACCTGGAGATACAGCGGGCGCCGCGCCGTTCCCACGCCTGGATCGACGACGCAGAGAAAAACGCTTCCCTTGGGAAATGGCTCGACCAGCGCGGCAAGTAAATACGACGATGGTCGCGGAGCGAACGCCGGTGCGTCGCTCATCAGCTCCACCACCGGCACCCCAGGGGCAAGGGCCTGAAGCACGCCGCGCATCTGGCCGACGTACGGGCCACGGGCGCCAAAATCGGTGAACAAGACAATCACGACGGATTCGAGATTTTTTCAGACGCGAGACGAAAAAAAACCCCGATTGAGGTCAACGGGGTTCTTGTCCGTCAGATACACGCGAGTCTCTGCGGTCAGGACTCGATCTCCTCGGCCTCGGTCGTTTCCACCGGCCGGTCGACCAGCTCCACGTAGGCCATGGGGGCGCGATCGCCGGGGCGAAAACCGCATTTGAGAATGCGCATATAGCCGCCGGGGCGATCCTTGTATCTCGGTCCCAATTCATTGAAGAGCTTGGTCACGGACTGCCTGTCTCTCAAGCGCGCGAAGGCAATGCGCCGCTTGGCCACGGAGTCCTGCTTGGCCATGGTGATCAACGGCTCCACTACTCTCCTGAGCTCCTTGGCTTTGGGGACGGTGGTTCTGATGAACTCATGGCGGACCAGCGAGGCGGACATGTTCATGAACATGGCCCGCCTGTGGCTGCTGGTTCGATTCAGGTGTCGACCGCTTTTACGATGTCTCATGAGACTGATCCTGATTTACGCTGAGTTGGACGACTGTACGTCGTTCAGACCTCTTTGCGCTGGCCGTGCAAACCGGGCGGCGGCCAGTTTTCCAGCCGCATACCAAGAGAAAGACCGCGGGAAGCGAGTACGTCCTTGATCTCAGTAAGTGACTTTTTACCCAGGTTAGGCGTTTTCAATAGCTCGACCTCGGTACGCTGGATGAGGTCGCCGACGTAGTAGATACTCTCCGCCTTAAGGCAGTTCGCGGAGCGCACGGTGAGTTCGAGGTCGTCCACCGGGCGCAGCAGTATGGGATCAATCTCCGCTTCCTGAGCGGATGGCGCCTCGGCCTCTTTACCGCTCAAATCGACGAAAACGGCCAGCTGGTCCCTGAGCAGATCCGCCGCGTGCCGCACGGCCTCTTCCGGATCAAGGGTTCCGTTGGTTTCAATCTCCACCAGCAGCTTGTCGAGGTTGGTCTGCTGTTCCACGCGGGCGCTTTCCACCACGTAGGCGACCCGGCGAACAGGGCTGAATGACGCGTCCAGAAGCAGCTTACCGATCTGGCGATCGCCCTCCTCTTCGTCGATTCGCGCGGCTGCGGGCTG
>DATIPL010000446.1:0-2407 GCA_035471965.1 Gammaproteobacteria bacterium | reverse complement strand
CGGGCAGCGCGAGCTCATTCGCAAGTATGAGAAGCGCGCGCTGGATGAGATGGCTCACATCGGGGTCACCCTGTGGTGGTACAAGATCAATCCCCACCGCTCTTACGTGAAAGGGTGGAAGATTGCTCCCAGTCACTACCTCAATCAGCAGCTCGACAACGTCTGGCTGGACAAGTCGTTGATGTAATGCTCGATTAGGGGCGAGACGCCCCGCCGGAAACGGTGGGGCGTCCTTCCCTCCGGGTCATGTACAAATACATCATCAAGCGGCTGCTGCTCGCTATCCCAACCCTCTTCGGGGCCGCGCTGCTGGTCTTTTTCCTTTTGCGGGCGATCCCGGGGGATGTGTGCGAAATTCGCCTCGCCGGCACCGGTCTTTACGCGGACCCCGCGGAGATCGAGCTCTGCCGCGAGAAACTGGGCCTCAACGATCCGATGATCGTCCAGTTCTGGGACTTCGTCTCGGGTTACTTCACCTGGGACCTGGGCGACTCCATGTGGACCGGCAAGCCGATCAGCTACGAGATCGGTTTGAGGTTCAAGCTCTCGCTTCAGGTCGCGATCATGGCGACCATAGTGGCGATACTCATCGCCATCCCGCTGGGCGTCATCTCCGCCGTCAAGCAGGACACCTGGATTGATTACGTGGTGCGAGCCTTCAGTATCGCGGGCATCGCCATTCCCTCTTTCTGGCTCGGCATCATCATCATTCTGGGTCTATTGATCTCCACCCAGCACTTTTTCGGCGAACCGTGGATGCCGCCCATCGACTACGTTTCGCCATTCGAGGACCCCTGGCGGAACATGTCCCAGCTCATCTGGCCGGCCGTGGCCACCGGATACCGCTATTCCGCGGTGGCCACGCGTATGACCCGATCGGCGCTGCTGGAGGTGCTGCGGGAGGACTATGTGCGCACGGCGCGTTCCAAGGGCCTGATGGAGCGGGTAATCATCAACCGGCACGCGCTGAAGAACGCCCTCTTACCTGTGGTCACGATCATTGCCATCGAGTTCGCATTTCTCATCGGCGGACTGGTGGTCACGGAGCAGGTTTTCAATCTCAACGGGCTGGGCAAGCTGTTCGTCGAGTCCGTCGGCGCGCAGGATTTCAATCTGACCCAGCAGCTTGTGATGCTGGTGGTGCTGATCTTCGTGTTCACCAACCTCGTCATTGACATCCTTTACGCCTGGCTGGATCCGAGAATTCGGTATAGCTAGGAGGCAATCGCTCATGTCGACGCCCCAAGCCACTATTGAATTTGAAGACATTGAACTTCCCAAGAAGCCGTTACCAGCGCGCATCTGGGATCTGTGCCGGCGCCAGCCGCTGGGCGCTTTCGGCGCGGTGGTGGTCATCATCATGGTCCTCATGGCGATCTTCGCCAACGTGGTATCTCCCTACCACCCCGAGCGCGCCGACTTCGCCAACATGCTGACGCCTCCCAACATCGACTACTGGCTGGGCACCGACTCTTTCGGCAGAGACATACTCACGCGCATCATTTACGGCGCCCGCACGGCGCTGTTCGTAGGCTTCACCTGCGCCTTCATAGGCGCCACCGGCGGGCTGGTGCTCGGCGTTGCCAGCGCGTATTTCGGAGGAATATTCGACCTCGTCGTCCAGCGCGTGGTCGACGTTGTCATGGCCTTCCCGCTCATCATCCTGGCGCTGGCCGTGGTGGCGACACTGGGCACCGGTACCGAGAACGTGATCATCGCCATTACCATTCCGTTCATTCCCCAGTGTGCGCGGGTGGTGCGTTCGAATGCGCTGGCCATCCGGGAGATCCCGTACGTCGACGCCGCCCGGGCCCTGGGTTTCAGTGACGGCCGCATCATTCTTCGCCACATGGTGCCGAACGTGATGGCGCCGTACCTGATCATGGTGACGGCCTTCGTCGGCCAGGCAATTCTGCTCGAGGCGTCGCTTTCTTACCTGGGCATGGGCGTGCAGGAGCCCACGCCCGCATGGGGGCTGATGCTCCAGGGCGGCGCCGAGGAGTTTGCCGAAAGCGCACCGTGGGTGCCTATCTTTCCCGGGCTTGCCATCACCCTCGCGGTGTTCGGATTCAACCTGTTCGGCGACGCAGTGCGCGACCTGCTGGATCCCAAGCTGAGAACGCGCTGAGGCGGGCACGGATAAAAGTAAGCCGGCAGAGGAGACCCTGCCGGCTTTTTTATGCTCTCTGGAAGAGTGATTAGTGATTGGTAATCAGTACGTAAACGATTTTTCTAGGCGTGTTTGCAACTCCCACGCCACTAATCACCAATCACGAATCACTAATCTTCCAATAACCCCTCCAGACTCTCCAGCACATCCCGCGGTATCTCGATCCCATCCCGCTCCGCTCTCTTTGCCCGTTCGTTCTCCATGTCCCCCGGCAGATACACAGCCTCTTCCCCGTCG
>DATIPL010000445.1:0-13988 GCA_035471965.1 Gammaproteobacteria bacterium | reverse complement strand
CGAGAAAATTTCTCGACGCCGTCGAAACACTCGCGCGGGAGCGTTACCCGGATCTTCCCGAGTGGCGCCTGCAGGAAGATTGAGCGGCCCGGACGAAAGGTCCCGGAAACTGGACTGTTGGATCGTCCATCAATGGCGGGTCTGGTTGAAGTCGGGCTGGTGATCACCCGAGAACAGGTGACCGATGTCGACGGCGTCGAGGGCGTAAGCCGTGTTGCAGAATTCACAGCGAACTTCCACCTCGCCGTCTTCTTCCAGAATCTGTTTCACTTCGCCATGCCCCAGGGCTTTGAGCGTGCGCTCCACGCGCTCGCGCGAACAGCGGCAGGCGAAGTTGACCGGCGAGGCGCCGAGCAGACGCACGGATTCCTGATGAAACAAACGGCGGAGCAGCTTCTCCACCGGAAGGTGGAGCAGCTCGGCGTCGGTGAGCGTATCGGCGAGGAGCACGCAGCGATTCCAGTCGTCATCTTCCTCCAGCGCATGCCGGGGACGATCGGCAGGGAGATTCTGCAGCAGAAACCCTGCGGCGGAGCTGTCATCGACGGCGAGCCATAATCTCGTCGGCAGCTGCTCTGAATGGCTGAAGTAGTTCTGGAGAGTTCGCACCAGACTGGTCTCGTCCAGAGAGACAATGCCCTGATATCGTTCTCCACCGCGTCCGGGATCGATGGTCATGACAAGGTGGCCGGCGCCCATGAGCCTGCGGATGCCCGCATCGGGGACGACGTCATCATGGCGCGCGACCCCTCTCAGCGTTCCCTCGCCGGTGGCTTCGACGACCAGAAGGTTTACCGGGCCGTTGCCCTTCACCTGCAGGGTCAGGTAGCCGTCGAACTTGATGGTCGCCGCCAGCAGTGCGGTCGCGGCGGCGGTCTCAGCGAGCAGCTGTCGCACGGGCTCCGGATACCCGTTTGCCCCCTCGAGAGCGCGCAGGGTCGAGTCGAGCCGCACGATTTCCCCGCGAACGTGTGACTGCTCGATAATGAATCGGTGGAGAGCGTCGCTGCTTCTGTTCAAGAGCTTTTACTTCTTATCAGCCAGGAAAAATTCATCGTGTAGAGAAAGTATGGGAATATCAAGCAAAGATTTCCATCGCGATGCGGCGCGATCGATCGCATGGAAAACGCGTTACCGAAAGATTGCCGATGAAAACAGGGAAATCGACCTGCTCTTCTCCTCTCGCCTCGGTGAGCTACGCTTTCGAGAAGGCGCCTGAAACGGGCGCGGGCCGGGAGGTTGCGCCCGGTGTCTTCTGGCTGCGCATGCCGCTGCCGTTTGCGCTCGATCATATCAATCTTTGGCTGCTCGAGGATGGCGATGGTTTCACCATCGTTGACACCGGCATTGCGCGTGAAGAAGTAAAATCGGGCTGGCGGTCGCTGTTTTCCGGTCTGATGTCGAATAGACCGGTGAAGCGGGTCATCTCGACGCACTTTCATCCTGATCACTTCGGGCTTGCCGGTTGGCTCACGGAGGTCCTGGACGTTCCGCTGTGGATGACTCGATCGGAGTGGCTCACGGGCTCCATGCTCTACGCCGACGCGGACGGTCGTGTGTCGGATGCGCAGGTGGCCTTGTTCAAACAGCACGGTCTCGACGACATTCGCCTCGAGGCCCTCGCCGGGCGCGGCAACGCATATCGCCGCCTGATCAGCCCGCCGCCGACGAGTTACAGGCGAATGTCCGACGGCGATCGGCTGCTGGTCGACGGCTGCGAGTGGCTGGTCATTGTGGGGCGGGGGCATGCGCCGGAGCACGCGTGCCTTTACTGTGCGGACAAAGGCGTCCTCATCTCGGGCGATCAGGTGTTGCCGAAAATTTCACCCAATGTGAGCCTGACGGCGGCGGAGCCGCACGCCGATCCCCTGAGCGATTACCTGGAGTCCCTCGATCGGCTGACCGCGCTTGCGGATGAAGTGCTGGTGCTGCCTTCTCACGATTTTCCGTTTTTCGGCCTTCATGCGCGCATCGATGCGCTGAAGACCCATCACGCCGAGCGTCTCGATGACCTTGCGGGCTACTGTCGAATCCCGCGCACCGCAGCGGAGACGCTCGAGGTGCTTTTCCGGCGCGAGCTGGACGCGCACCAGATCACGTTCGCCATGGGGGAGAGCCTTTCTCATCTGGTGCATCTGGAAGGCAGCGCCAGGCTCAAGCGCGCGACGGACAGGAACGGAGTCGTCCGTTTCTCGTCAGCTACGGCCGAGCTCTGATCGGCGCCCCGGCGGATGACGGGCGTCGTCAATCCGCCGGGGCCGGCGCGCCGTCGAGAGCCGATCAGTCGAAACTGAACAGAAACTCCTGCAGTGATCCGCCCAGCAGGAAAGAATGCAGCAGCCTGAAGCCGGGCATCATGCGCTCGACCTTGAGCGGGGTATAACGCGGATTCGGTTTGTCCAACGGCGCTTCTCCGTAATAGCGCACCCGGTCCTGGAGGGTAATGGAGAGTTTCGCAGGACGCTGGGGAATCTTCGGCGCGGTGGAGATTATGATATAGAGCAACGTGCCTCTGCGACAGCTGCGCGATAGACGCTTCATCAGCGCATGAATCAGATCGACGTGCATGTAGTTGATCAGATCCCAGGCGAAAATCAAATCGAAACGCACCGTCGGCTCATGCACGAGGCAGTGCTCCACCCGGCGATCCCAGGCATCGGCGCCCTCTTCCTCGTCCGGCGGAGGCAGGGCCAGAAGCGAGTCCGACAGATCCTCCACATAGAGAGTGCAGGGAACGCGGGAAAAGAATTCCAAGTTGCCGCCCGAGGGCAGGCCCAAATCGAGAATGGCGTGCTTGCGCTCCGCGGCAAGATGATTGCCGATGAATCTCAAGCTCGGAGAACGGAACGTGAATGCTTCGGATTCAATCGAGCTGAACGCCTGCTGTGCGACACCGACCTGCGCCATGGGTCACGATTTGAAAAGCTGCTGATCGTCAGACTTGCCCTTTGCGGACTTTGCCGGCTCCTCGCTGCTTCCCGAGGATGACTTGATCTCGGTGACCTTGCTGTTTTTCGCAGCGGCGCCCGATTTATTCGAGTCCTGGCTCTCCATGTCGATGGAACCCTTGAAACGGGCGCCGTCTTCGAGACTCACCCGCGGCGAAACAATATTCCCGCGCACGCCGGCGGACTTCTTCAGCGTGACCTGCTCTTCTCCGTTCAAATCACCGTCGACCTGTCCCTCGACGATGATCACCCGCGCGTTGACGGTGGCGTTGACTTTGCCTTCTTTGCCGACGGTGACGAGATTCTGTTCCAGCGAAATGGTGCCTTCCACCTGTCCCTGGACGAGGAGGTCCTCGTCTCCCGCGAGGTCGCCGCGAATACGAATGGACGGGCCGATGGTTGCGGTTTCCTTGATCCGCGCTGCCGGAGCGGTGCGCTCGGGGATAAAGCTGGGCTCGTGGCTTTCGGGCTGGTGGCGGATGGAATCGGGCTCGCTTTTCTTGAACATGGGTCCTCCTGAAAGCGTTCTATCGCCGCTCGAAACGGGGCGGCTTGACTAAAGGCTCACGTAACGTGGCGCCGATTATAGGCATAAAGTTCGGCCCGGCGACACAAAATCAACCACTTCCGACAACTTTTGCTTGTATGACAAGAAGTTGCGGCCCGCCGGACCCCGGGATAACCTCGCCGCCGATCAGGCAACGATGCCGTCATGCGCCCCCTCGAGCTGACACTTTATATTCGCACCTACTGCCATCTGTGCGATGAGATGCGCGCCGCCGTGGAGCCCTGGCGGGCGCGCCTCGGTCTGCGGCTCGTCGAGGTGGACGTGGACACCGATCCGGAGCTGGAGGCCCGCCTGGGCGAGAAGGTGCCGGTGCTGATGGCCGGCGGAGAAGAGATTTGCCATTACTTTTTCGACGAGGACGCGTTCAGGCAATGCCTCCAAATCGGCCCTTGAGCATCGCTGACGATGGCGATGCGCCGCCGCCGGCGAGCGTGTACGCCCGCATCTACGAAATTGTCCGCCAGATCCCCGCCGGGCGGGTGGCGACCTACGGGCAGGTCGCGGCCATCGAAGGTCACTGCACCGCGCGCATGGTCGGCTACGCGATGGCTGCGCTGGGGCGAGACGACGTGCCGTGGCAGCGGGTGATCAACGGCCAGGGGCGCATCAGTGAGCGAAGCGGAGGCGGCGGCACTGCGCGACAGCGCCTCAAGCTGATGGAGGAGGGGGTGCGCTTCGATTCGCGAGGGCGCATCGACTTCGAGCGCTTCGGCTGGGACGGTCCCGACTTCGGCTGGATCCGGGACCAGAACATGTTTGCCGCGGCGCCGCCCTGGTGTCGCTGAACGATTACCCGTCCCGAACCGGAGCAGACTGGAAATTGACCGATGGGCGCCGGCGCCGGGGAAATGCGTTTTGACGATCAGGTGGTGCTGATCACCGGCGCCTCGCGTGGTATCGGACGCGAGGCGGCAAAACTGTTTGCCTCGGCGGGAGCGAGGGTGGCGGTGCACTACCGCAGCCGGCGGGTCGCGGCCGAAGAAACCCTGGCTCTGCTTAAGGGCGGCGGCCACGCAGTTTTTTCTGCCGACCTCGCCGACGAACAGGCCGTGAGCATGCTGGTCGACGAAGTGGTTGAGCGCATGGGCGGGCTGGAGGTGCTGGTCAACAACGCCGGCATTTTCGAGTACCACGAAATTTCCGAAGTGGCGTTCGACCAATGGCTCGACGCGTGGCGGCGAACGCTCGCCACCAACCTTGTCGGTCCAGCCTGCTTGAGCTACCTCGCTGCCCGGCGGATGATGAAAACGGGCGGAGGGCGCATCGTCAACGTATCTTCCCGCGGCGCCTTCAGGGGCGAGCCCCGGGCGCCCGCTTACGGCGCCAGCAAGGCGGGGCTCAACGCCATGGGGCAGTCGCTGGCCCAGGCGCTCGCGCCCCACGGCGTTTACGTGTTCACCGTGGCGCCGGGTTTCGTCGATACGGAGATGGCGAAATCATCGCTGAGCGGTCCCGGGGGAGACGCCATACGCAGCCAGAGTCCCCTCGGCCGCGTCGCCCGCCCGGAAGAAGTGGCCCGCACGGTGCTGTTTCTGGCGTCGAAGGGCTCGGAGTACTTGACCGGCGGCATCGTGGACGTGAACGGTGCCTCGTATCTTCGCTCCTGACGGATCGCTTTATCAGGCCGGCCCGAGTTGAATGAGGAACACCGGGACAGGAGCGCCGGGCAAAGCCGATCCCGTCGTGCACGGCTCGGCCGACGTGTGCGCCGGGCTTTTCTCGAGCTCTGTCAAAGCCGCGACGCCGCAGCGGTACGCTCGCTTTTTCGGCTGCTTCGAGGGAGACATCCTCCGGTGACCGCGCGGTCCAGGTCGGTACTGGAGACCGGGCGCATACGCCTGAGGCCGACCACCGAGGACGATCTGGAGTTTGTGATGTCGCTGGAGCGGGATCCGGAGAACGCGCCATTCATTCTTCGGTGGCCGGTCGATGATCACCTCACAGCCATCTCGGATCCCGATCGGGCACATCTCATGGTGGAAGCGAAAGACACGGGCCGGGACATCGGCTATGTGATCCTCGCGGCGCTTCAGTCGCCCCACCGCAGCATCGAGTTCGTGCGTATCACCGTCGCCCGAAAGGGCGAGGGTTACGGCCGGGAGTGCCTGCGCGCAATCAAGCGCATGGCGTTCGATTCACTGGGGGCACAGCGATTGTGGCTGGACGTCATGAGTCATAATGCGCGCGCCAGGTCGCTGTACCTTGCGGAGGGCTTCGTCGAGGAGGGAACATTACGCCAGAGCGTCGAGCTGGATGGGCGCCGGGTTTCCCTGATTGTGCTCTCCATGCTCGAGCACGAGTTCAGACAGGAGCAGGAACGCGCCGGATAACGCGCAGACCCCGGAATGGCCATACGCCTGATTACATTCGACCTGGACGACACGCTGTGGGAGTGCGCTTCCGTCATCTCGGCAGCGGAGCATGTCTTTTACGGCTGGCTCGGCAGGCATTATCCACGCATCACTCAACGCCTGGAGCCGGAGGCGCTGGTCCATCACCGCAGGACCTTTTTCAAGACCTGTGAGGCGCTCAGTCACGATGTGACTTCCATGCGCAAGCAGTGGCTGAAAAAGCTCGCCCGCGAGTTCGAGTACCCCGAAGATCTGGTGGAGCCCGGCTTCAGGGTGTTCTGGGAACACCGCAACGCGGTGACCCTGTTCGACGACGCTTCGGATCTGCTGCCTGAGCTGAAGCAGAGCTATACCGTCGGCGCCATCACCAACGGCAATGCGGATGTGCACTACATCGGCGTGGGACATCTCTTCGACTTCGTGGTCAACGCGGCGGAGGCCGGTGCCGCCAAGCCGTCGCCGGTGATTTTCAATCAGGCGCTTCAGCACGCCGGAATCTCGGCCGACGACGCGGTGCACGTGGGCGACGATCCCGTTACCGACGTTCGCGGCGCCAACGAGGCCGGCATGCGCACCGTGTGGTTCAATCCCGAGCGTGGTCCCTGGCCCAGCGGGCCACGCCCCGATGCGGAGATTGCCTCGCTGCCGGACTTGAAGGGGGTGCTCGAGCGCTGGCGGCAGCGGTGAGTCGGGGCGCGTAGACGACGGATGTCGACGGGCGGCGAAAACGCCCGACTCCCCGTTTATCGCCGCTCAGGGGCCCGCGGCGGGTTTCGACCGCGGGTAAGACGCCGGCCGGCTGTCGCCCCGGGCGACACGCCATATGGCGATCTGCCTACAGCCGACGATCCATCCGCCTACATCCCGGTCTTTTACCCTCGCGCGGACGTCGTTAGTGTGTCTTTCGCGCGCCGGCCGGAATGAATCGCCGACGGCGCCAGCGACAAATCAACGGATGGATACGCAAACTGTCAAGGAAAAAACACCATGAACGCACTGAAATCGACACTCACCGCCCTCACCCTCCTCGCCTGCGGAGCGGTTTTCGCCACCGAGCCCGTGAACATCAACACCGCCGATGCACAGGCGCTGGCCGAAGCCATCAACGGCGTTGGTCTGAAGCGCGCCGAGGCCATCGTCAGCTACCGGAACCAGAACGGACCGTTCAAGTCCGTGGACGAGCTGGTCCAGGTGCAGGGCGTTGGAGAAAAGACCCTGGAAAAAAGCCGCGAGCGGCTGACCACCGAAAGCGAATAGCGGCTCAAGCGAACGGCGGCCGGGAAATTGGTCCCGGCCGCTTTGCAATTCAACGCTTGGTGCTGATTCGGTAGACGGTAGGTGGTAGAGGGTAGATGGGGAGATCAGCGTAGGTATCGCCCGCCCCCATCTACCATCAACCTCTACCCTCTACTTTCTACTCTCCAGTCGCTTTCTCAACGCTCCCAGCCTCTTCAGGCTTCCCACGTCCCACCACGCGCCCCGAAAATGCTCGGCGGTCGCGCGGTCGCGCGATGCGGCCTCGCGCAGCAGCGGCGCCAGGGGAAAACGGCCGGGCGGGCGGCCGTTGAACAGCTCCGGGCGGTAGACGCCGATACCCGAGAAGGTGAGGCGCCGGTGCCCCTCGTTGCGCAGCCGTCCGTTTTCGATCGCGAAGTCGCCGGCGGAATTGTGCGGCGGATTGTCCACCAGCACCAGGTGGGCGAGACCTTGCGGCGTCTCCGGCAGTCGGGCGAATGGAAAATCGGTGTAGATGTCGGCGCTGACGACCACGAACGGCGCTTCACCCAGCAGCGGCAGCGCGTTCAGAATCCCTCCGCCGGTCTCCAGCGCGTCGTCGGGCTCCGGCGAGTAGCACAGCCTGGCGCCGAGGCGGCTGCCGTCGCCCAGCGTCGTCTTTATGACCTCGCCGAGCCAGGCGAGGTTGATGACGATGTCATCGTGACCGGCTTTGGCCAGAGCCTCGATCAGATGAACGATGAGCGCCTTGCCGCCGGCCTCGATCAGCGGCTTCGGGATCCGGTCCGTCAGGGGGCGAAGCCGTTCTCCGCGCCCGGCGGCGAGCAGCATGGCTTTCACCGCGTCATCCCGGACCTTCGACGGCGGCGAAGCGCTTCTCGATCTCGAGTTCGCCGAGGGCGCCGACGAACTCCGCCGTCTCGGCGTAGCCTGACCCCACCGTCATGAGGTAGCGAAGCGTCAACGGAACATCCTTGAGATAGCCGGGTTTGCCGTCCCGGTGCCAGAGGCGGCAGAAGATTCCGGCGATCTTGATATGACGCTGGACACCGGTGAGGTCGAACCAGCGCCGGAATGTACTCAGCTCCGCCGGCGCCAGCGCGTCCAGTGCGCCGCGCGCCCGCGCGTAATAATCAGCGACCCACGCCTCCACCTTTTCTCGCGGCCATTCGATGTAGACGTCCCGGAACAGGCTCACCAGGTCGTAGGTCACCGGACCGGTGACCGCGTCCTGAAAATCCAGCACGCCTGGGTTCCTTTCCCTGAGCCGCATCAGGTTTCTCGAGTGGTAGTCCCGGTGAACGAACACCTGCGGCTGCTCGAGGCAGCGGTCGATGAGCAGATCGAAGCAGCGCCGCATGCGATGACGAAAGGCGTCGTCGATGGCCAGGCCCAGATGCCTGTTGATGAACCAGTCCGGAAACAGGTTGAGCTCGGCCGAAAGCTTCTGCCGGTCGAAGGCTTCCACCGCGCCCGCGGGCACGCCCGTCTGCATGCGCAGCAGCGTCTCCAGCGCGTCGGCATAAAGGGGGTCGCAGCTCTTGCTGTCGAGGACGTCGAGATAGGAAACTGAGCCGAAATCGGTGAGCAGCAGCAGACCGCGCTCCACATCGGCGTGTACGATCGCGGGAACATTGACTCCGGCTTTCTTCAGCAGCGACTGAACATGGAGGAAAGGCCGGCAATCCTCGTGCCGGGGAGGCGCGTCCATGAGAATGAAACTTTGATCTCGGGCGGTGACGCGAAGATAACGCCGGAAGCTTGCGTCGCTGGAAGCAGGCGCCGTGCGGTGAGAAGGTCCTGCGACCTCTTTCAGCCACTCGCGTATGACCTCGTCGCGATCTTCGGCGTTCGAATCGGGCGAGGCTTCGGTCATGCGTGTCGCGGTCCTTCGATATCCTCTTCACACCCGTGGTTGAAAGCTTAGCACGCGGCACGCGCAGGGACGCCGCCTCGCTCACCACAATCGGGAACAGAAAGATCTGCAACTGCTTCCCATGATGCCGCTCTGGATCATTGCAATCATCGCCGGTCTCGCATGTCTGGTGTGGGGATCGGACCGTTTCGTGCTGGGGGCGTCGGTCACCGCGAGCAATCTGGGCGTGCCGCCGCTGATCGTCGGGCTCACCGTCATCGGCGTCGGCACTTCCGCTCCCGAGATATTCGTCAGCACCACGGCGGCCCTGGGCGGTAACCCCGGTGTCGCCGTCGGCAATTCGGTGGGATCCAACATCGCCAACATCGGTCTGGTCGCGGGCGTCTGCGCGCTCGTGGTGCCGGTGAACGTGAAGTCGGGGGTCCTGCGGCGCGAGTTTCCCCTCATGTTCGTGGTGATCGCCCTGGCCTGGTTCGTACTCTACGACCGCATCCTCGGGTTTACCGACGGCCTGTTGCTGCTGGCGAGCTTTGCCGCGTTGCTCGGCGTCATTGTCCGCAGCGCCGGCAAGGCCAGGCGTTCGGATCCGCTGACGCGAGAGCTGAAGCAGCACATTCCTGCCGATATGGCGACCCGGGTCGCGGTGGCATGGCTGCTCGTGGGCCTGGTCGTGCTGCTGGTGGGCTCGCGCCTCATCGTCTGGGGCGCGGTCGGCCTGGCCCGGGCCATGGACGTGAGCGACCTGGTCATCGGGCTCACCATCGTGGCGGTGGGAACCAGCCTGCCCGAGCTGGCGGCATCGGTGGCGAGCGTGCTCAAGAGCGAGCCGGATCTCGCGCTCGGCAACGTGCTCGGCTCGAACATGTTCAACCTGCTGCCGGTTCTCGCCGCTCCCGGCCTCATCGCCCCCGGTCCGGTGCCGGCCGAGGTGCTGTCCCGCGACATGCCGGTGATGATGTTCATGAGCGTGGCCCTGTTCCTGATGGCTTCGGGCTACCGGCGGCCCGGGCGGGTCAACCGGCTGGAAGGCGCGGTGCTGCTGGCCGCGTTTGCCGGCTATCAGGGAATGTTCCTGTTATCTGCAGGGATCTGACGCCTTGCCCGCGCCGCGGGAGTTGCGTGCCGCGACGGGTTAAACTTGAACGAGTCATTCTGCAGGGGGCGACTCCAAAGCCATGCCGCAGCAAAGCTCACCCATGCACCCGGCGCTGCTGACGCCGGACACCGAACGGCTGCTCAGCTCGGGACGGGAGGTCATCGAGACCGAAGCCCGGGCGCTCACCAATCTGATGGGCAGAGTCGACGACGCGTTCGTCGCCGCCTGCCGGGAGATGTACGCCTGCAGAGGCCGGGTGGTGGTCACCGGCATGGGCAAGTCGGGCCACGTGGGGCGCAAAATCGCCGCCACCCTGGCGAGCGCCGGCACGCCGTCCTTCTTCCTCCATCCCGGCGAGGCCAGCCACGGTGATCTGGGCATGATCACGCCGGAGGACGTGGTGCTCGCGATATCCAACTCCGGCGACACTTCGGAAATCCTCACCATCCTGCCGCTGATCAAGCGCCTCGGCGTGCCGCTCATCGGCCTCACCGGAAATCCGGACTCGCGCATCGCCCGGGAGGCGAACGTGAACATCGACGTCAGCGTCGAGCAGGAGGCCTGTCCTTTGGGCCTGGCGCCCACCGCCAGCACCACCGCGGCGCTCGCCATGGGCGACGCGCTCGCCATCGCCCTGCTGGACGCCCGGGGGTTTTCCGCCGAGGATTTCGCCCGCTCCCACCCGGGAGGCCGTCTGGGCCGCCGGCTTCTGCTGCATATCAGCGACGTGATGCACACCGGCGAGGGCGTTCCCGCGGTCTCCGCCAGCGTCCGGCTTTCCGACGCGCTGATGGAAATGACCCGCGCGCGGCTCGGCATGACCGCCATCGTCGACAACCAGAGGCGGGTGCTCGGAATCTTCACCGACGGCGACCTGAGACGCACGCTCGACAAGCAGGTGGACGTGCACAAGGTCTCCATCGACGACGTCATGACGCCGGGGTGTATCACCGTTCGCGCCGACCTGCTGGCGGCGGAGTCCCTCAACATCATGCAAAAGCACGCCATCAATGCGCTGCTGGTGGTTGATGAGGACGAGCGGCTTGTCGGCGCGCTCAACATGCACGACCTGCTTCGGGCCGGCGTGCTCTGACGCGGAGACATCCTGTTGGACGATGCGCTCAAACGGGCGGCCGGAGTCAAGCTCGTCGCCTTCGACGTGGACGGTGTGCTCACCGACGGCGGCCTTTACATCGGAGACAACGGAGTGGAGTACAAGGCTTTTTACTCCCGCGACGGCCACGGCATGCGGATGCTTCTGGACAGCGGGGTGCAGATCGGGGTGATTACGGGCAGACGATCGCAACTCGTCGCGGATCGCATGGTCTCTTTGGGAGTAGCGCACGTCTATCAGGGCTGCCGGGAAAAAGGCCCCGGTTTCGAGTCGCTGCTGAGAGACACGGGATTGAAGGGCGGCGAGGTCGCTTTCGTGGGCGATGACGTCATGGATCTCCCCGCCATGACGCGGGCCGGCCTGGCTATCGCGGTCGCCGACGCGCATCCGCTGGTTGTCGAGCGGGCCCATTGGAAGACCCGAAGCCCCGGCGGGCGGGGCGCGGTGCGCGAAGTCTGCGAACTGATCATGCGGGCGAACGGCAGCCTCGACCGCGTGCTCGGCGCCTATCTCGAAAGCTGAACGGCACCATGTCCAGACGCTATATTGTTTTGTTCCTGTTGCTGGCGGCAGTCGCTTTGGCGAGCGGCTGGTTTCTCGATCGCTTGGATACCGAGCCGCCGGAACGGGCCGAAGGCGCTCGCCAGCGACCCGATTACTACGTCGAAAACTTCACCGCCACGACCCTTGACCTGACCGGCTTTCCCACCCGGCGTCTGGACGCCGCTTACATGGCGCACTATCCCGAGACGGACACTCACGAGCTGGCGGATCCGTACCTGGTCTTGTTCGCCGAGCTGGCAACGCCGTGGCACGTGCGTTCGGAACGTGGCTGGATATCGCCCGACGGCGACGAGATGTTGTTGCTCGGCAAGGTTCATATCTGGCGCAACGACGAGTCGGGAGAACGGCAGGTCGACATCCGCACCGAGGATCTTCGCGTGCTGCCGGTTACGGAGTACGGGGAGACCGATGAACGGGTCGTGATCACCACGCCGTCCAGCGAGTCCCGCGGAGTGGGCATGCGCGCGTGGATGGGCAAGGGTCGTCTGGAGCTTCTTTCACAGGTGCGCACGGTCTATGAACGCCCTGCGCGATAAGTTGTGTGTTTCCTTTCTGGCGCTCGTCTTGAGCCAGGCGGCGTTGGCGCTGTCCACGGACAGGGACCAGCCCATCAACATCGAGGCGGATCGCGCCGAGGCCGACAACGCCAGGCGCGTAACCACTTATTACGGAGACGTGATCATCACCCAGGGTACGCTGAAGATCACGGGCGACACCGTGACCATCGAATATGACGCCCAGGACCGGCTGACCAAGCTGGTTTCCGAAGGCGCTCCGGCGCGTTTCCGGCAGCTTCCCGACGGCAAAGCGGACGTGCCGAAAAACTATCAGGTTGCCGAGGCATCACGCATGGAGTACTACGCCAGGGAGGACGTGATCGTCCTGCTCGGCGGCGCGGTGTATGGTCAGGGCGGAGACCGCGTGGCGGCGGACCGCATCGTCTATGACTCGGCCAGGAGCCAGATGAAGGCGGATTCCCGCGCCGCTGCCGGCAGCGAAGGCGAACAACCCTCGTCCCGGGTAAAGATAAAAATCGAGCCGAAAAAGTCTCCATAGCTCCGCATCCGCCCGTCGCAGAGCGCGGATTCACACGAATCATCAATTCTCCAATGGAATGAGTACTCTCACCGCACGCGGTCTGGCGAAACGATACAACTCCCGCTCCGTCGTCAACGACGTCAGCTTCACGGTCGAGAGCGGCGAGGTCGTCGGCCTGCTCGGGCCCAACGGGGCGGGAAAGACCACGAGCTTCTACATGGTCACGGGGCTGGTACCCGCAGACGCGGGACGCGTGCACCTGAACCGCGACGACATCACCGACCTGCCGATTCACGAGCGCGCCCGTCTCGGGCTCGGCTACCTGCCCCAGGAGCCCTCCGTATTCCGCAAGCTGACGGCGTCACAGAACATCATGGCAATCCTCGAGACCCGCGCCGGGTATAACGCCTCCGATCGCAGCCGGCGACTCGAAAAGCTCATGGATGAGCTGAACATCTCACACTTGCGCGACCACCGTGGCGACACCCTTTCCGGCGGCGAGCGCCGACGCGTGGAGATCGCCCGGGCGCTGGCCGCGGAGCCCCGCTTCATGCTGCTCGACGAGCCTTTCGCCGGAGTCGATCCGATCTCCGTGAGCGACATTCAGCGCATTATTCGCTTTCTCTGCCAGCGCAGCATCGGCGTTCTGATCACGGACCACAACGTGCGGGAAACGCTGGGTATCTGCGATCGCGCCTACATCGTCAACGACGGGCGTATCATTGCGGAGGGAGGCTCGGACACCATCCTCAGGGACGAGCGGGTTCGGGAAGTCTATCTGGGCCACGACTTCAGGCTATGAGGGCGAGTGTCGCACTCGGGTCGGGTGTTGCTCGACGGATCGAACTCCTTTTCGCATCCACCGGTTGCCGCTGTTGCCGGAGCGCCGATCTTCAGACAGTTAGAGATGGAAAAAGAAGCGTTTTCTATTCGAGAACGGGTGTGATTAACACCTCATTTCGGCGGCGACCACCCCTATGGAATTTCCATCCTGCTAAAATCTCTAAATATAAGAACATCGATTCATGACCCGTCAGTGAAACAATCCCTACAGCTCCGCCTCGGTCAGCAGCTGGCCATGACGCCGCAGCTGCAGCAGGCGATCCGCCTGCTGCAGTTGTCGACGCTGGAGCTCAATACCGAGGTCCAGGAAGCGCTCGAGTCGAATCTGATGCTCGAGGTGGATGAAGAGGATAA
>DATIPL010000444.1:0-5343 GCA_035471965.1 Gammaproteobacteria bacterium | reverse complement strand
ACGGTCGAACGATACGGGATGCGAGGCCCGCATGTCTGATCGCCGCTATCGCGAGGGAAAGGCGGGTTCACTACCCGCCTTTCTTTTTTCTTCAAGAGCCGAATTCGGTAAAAAGAGGGCAGAGTGTGCTGGTTTGATTTTGGTGGATACCCGGAAAGGGGACAATACCCCCGTTCGAGGGGTCCACCAAAACCGGACCGGCTCGATGCGTCTCCTTTTCCCGCGTCGGCGTCCGTGTCGTTGCGGCGGAATTTTTACTCAGGCACAGTAGGGCGACGCTGAGTGCGGGTCCCGACCGTGCCTGGATAAAGAAGGCGGGAAAAATGATTGAAGCAAGCTGCCTGTGCGGCGGCGTACGCTGCGGAATAGACGCGCCGCCCACGTCCCTGTCACACTGCCACTGCTCCATGTGCCGCAAGGCGCACGGGGCGGCGTTCGCGACGTACGCGTCGGCGCCCCGCGCACGGTTCCATTGGCTTGCGGGCCAGGGTCAGATTGCGCATTACCGGTCTTCGCCGGAGTTCACGCGAAGCTTCTGCTTGCGTTGCGGCTCGGTGGTCCCGAGTGCCGACCCGGAGGGCAAAGACATGGACCTGCCGGCCGGCTGTTTCGACGACGATCCCGTCACGCGACCCTCCAGGCACATCTTCGTCGCGTCGAAAGCGCCCTGGCAGCCGATCGAGGACGAGCTGCCCCGCTATGATACGTGGACGCCGGATTTCAACGGGCCGATCGTCTCCGACCGGGAGCGTGCGGGCCCGAAGCCGGACGTGCTTCGGGGGAGCTGTCTCTGCAGAACGGTCGAGTACGAGGTCGTCGAGCCGTTCGAGGCGGTGCACAACTGCCATTGCTCACGCTGTCGCAAGGCGCGCGCCGCCGCCTACGCCACGAACGGGTTCACCGCCATCGACGGCCTGCGAATCGTGCGCGGCGAGACCGAAATCGCGATGTTCAAGCCGCCCGATGCGCGCTTCTTCACCCATGCGTTCTGCCGCATCTGCGGATCGGGCGTGCCGCGCCGCGACCCGGAGCGCGGCATCGCGGTCATCCCCTTCGGCTCACTGGACGACGATCCCGGGCGCGGGGCGGACGATCACATCTATGTCGCCTGGAAGGCGCCGTGGTACGACATCCCCGGCGACCTGCCGCGTTACGAGGAGCGCCCGGATTGAATTCAAGCAATCAAAACTCTCGAATCATTAAGGGCGACGCAGCACGTATCGCCGGACCTTTTGCGTCAGGATCTCCAGGGCGCGCCGCGCGAGCGCGGGATCTACTGAACAGGGGCGGAGCCCTGTTTTTCCCTAGCTGATCCAGCCCTTGTTCTCGGCGTGCTTCGAATGCCAGATCAAAAACACCGCCACTGCCAGCGGCATCAGAACAATCAACAAAATCTCTGAGGGACGAACGTCGATGGCCGGATCCACCACGACAAGGGTATGGGCCATCGTCACGATCACCCCGAGTAGCGATGCAATAAACAAATAGTACGCAGCCGACTTCCTGAGCAGAAGCAGAAGGCAACCAATCGCGCCGCCAAAAACGGCTATCGCAAAGCCTGCCGTGGCCCATGCGGGTCGGCCTTCGACTATCGCTCGCTCTACCTCGCGATATGCAGAGAGCGCATCCGCATTCATCTGCACGAAGAAATTTATGACTCCCATGACATTCCAGATCAGCGCGGCCGCGCTTATTGTCCAGAAGCTCCAATGAACACCACCAACGGTCTCATCGTTCATCGCGTTCTCCGATCACCCGCGCCTTATACCGACCCCACTCGATTTCAGACAATCCGCTTACCGGGTTGGATTCAAGTGCTACGGGCCACTTTTTTTCGGAAAATACTCGAGCGCGCGTCGGCGGCTTTGACGCCCGCTACATCGACTGATCGGGGAGACTGGAGAACCACATGTAGCCATCGTAGCGGCCATCCAGGAAATAGACGAACAGAAAAGTCCGACGCATGTCGGCGTTGATTTGGCCACCCGTCCCGCCTTAGGTACAGAACGGCCAGAACTGATACCAGTGGCGGCACCTGAACCGGTCCTCGCACTTGCGGAGCTGAGCGCCGTACTGCCTCGCCTGCCGGTCGACGCGACTGGCGATACGCACGACCTCCGGCTTGCTCCTGTAGCTGCCGCGCGCATAGCCGCCGCGGCCCTCGTGATAGGCCAGATACATGCGTTTCGGATCCCATTTGGAGATGCCGAGGCGCTTGTTGCTCTTGTGGTTGTACCAGCCGATGAAATCCAGGACGTCCTCCATGTCCGAGCGGCTCTTGAAGAAGCCGCCGACCTCGTCCTCGTACTCTTCCCAGGCCTGGTCCTTGGCCTGGCCGTAGCCCTTGGCCGAGGACTTGCGCCCGAGCGGAATGAACAAAAACCAGTTTCTCGGCGGCCTGGCGTCGTGGCGGAAGGCCGACTCCTGCTTGACGAAGGCCATGAGAATGTGGGGCGGCGTGCCCCACCTGTCCTGGGACTCCTTTGCCGCGTCGTACCATTCGGGATACTGATCGAAGATGGCGCACAGGTTATCCTGGCGCTTCGGCGGCGAAGACGCGCAACCCGCCGTCAGCGCGACGGACAACGCAACGAGAACACGCACCACGCGGGTCGAATTCATGCGCCGGATCGGAACTCCTCTTCGCCGAAAACGGCGGTAGTATAAGAGCCGCGGGATCGAAATTCAGCGCTCGGCGCGACGCGCGACGGACGTAATCGGCAGCGTAGGAATCGATTCAGTCTTAGAAATGACATAGCCGTTTAATTGAACTCGAAAGAGAATGCGTCAGCTTAGACTCGAATTGGCGGCTTTGATCCGTCTTCCGCCGCGCGGCGCGCGTCGGGCCGGTGCGATAGCTTGTAGTCATGTGAGCACTGACGCCGCTGGTACACTAGAAAGGGGCGCACTGGTATTCGAGGTTGCCATGGGCGATGAATAAGCGCTTTCCTTTTTTTACTTCCCTTCTATATCCTCTCATGGTGCGGATGAGCCGGAAATCATGGGTTTTGATATCTTATAGGCAGGTTTCACGAGACGACCGGGATTTTCATGATGGCTGGCGGCTGGACCAAAGACGGAGCGGTGCAGGATCAAATCGACGCGAGCGTGGAAGACGCCGTCAAGCGCGCACGCAGCCAATTGCCCAGGGGAAAGAGTCTGAGCCACTGTGCGGAATGCGGCGCTGAAATCCCCGAAGCGCGCCGCAGCGCCATGCCCGGCGTGCGGCTATGCGTTACCTGCCAGACAGAGGCTGATCAGGAACAATCCAGCCATAGCGGCTACAACCGCCGGGGCAGCAAAGACAGCCAGCTGAGGTAAGTCAGAGTCGGAATCGTCGTTCCCGCTGTTAACGTTTCGGCTCCTTTTTCTCTTCCCGACAGAAAAAAATGGCAATTAACCCGTTATTGGCTGATCTAGGGAGAGCCCTCGATCTCTTGAAGCAGGTGGATGAGCGTGAGCTGGACTTTGCCCCGGACCCGGATGTTTCACCGGATGTTCGCCAGCTGACCGGTTTGAAGGCGTATCCCACAGAAACTCATCTGGCGAACGTGCAGGCCCGAATTGAAGCGGTCAAAAAAGCTGGAGAAAAACTGGAGCCGCGTGATCCCTCCGACTATGTGTCAAAGTTGATCGTCGCTTGTGTGCGGCTCGCCCCCCCAAGCGATGACTGACTTGCAGTCAACAGACTGCACGGTTTGCGCCGGGTTCGCGGTAACGCCAAAACCGGGCCAGCTCATACTGTCCCCGTAATTTTGCCGATGGGCGGTCGCCCGTCGGAAAGGCAGTGGCGGTCGTCTTTACGACGCGCGGGGATGGGCGAACCGGACGACGTTGGCCGGGCGCTCCTCGCGCGCCGGTGTCTCCTGGTCCACCCACCTGACGATCGGCATGAACTCGCGCCGCTGCCCGGCCGTGCGCTCCGCGTCAATCTCGAAAATACCGTAGCCGGTGTCGCCCGATTCGACATAGACCTCGGAGTCGAGCAGGTGCGTCAGGAAGGTCAGGCGCAGCGAGTGCACGAATCGTTCGAGCGGCTCGTAGACCGCAGTCGACGAGCGGGCACGGTTGGCGACGACGGCAGCGCGTATGTTGCGGTGTCGAACGCCGCCGGCGAGCAGCAGCTCCTTGATGAAGTTCGCCGTCGCGCGGATATCGATCTTCGACGGCGCGACGGGAATCAGGATGGCGTTCGCGCGGGCAAGCATCTCCTGCATGAGCAGCCGGGAGGGTCCCGCCGGCGCGTCGATGACGAGCTGCCGGGTCCCGTGCGGAACGAACCGGCCGATGCTCCCGAGGCCGCTGCCCCTGCGCGGCGAGGCATCCGAGCCGTGGATTTGCGGCGCCTCGGGCGCGCGCTGCTCGAGCCAGCGCAGGCTCGAGCCCTGCGGGTCGTAGTCCATGATGGCCGTCGGCACGCCGTTGACGGCGAAATAGCTGGCGAGGTTCGTCGCGATGGTCGTCTTGCCGACGCCGCCCTTGGCATTCATTACGACTGTCGTATTCATCAGAGGCATAAAGCGGCGTTCGCCGAATTACAAGCTTGGTCGAATCTCCGCCCGATTAACGTGAGGCCCATCACATCGCCGACACGCGGACGCCCGGCGCAAGGATTCATCAGAGGGTCCGTGCCTATGCCCGGCAAGATATTGCGTCCGTGCACGAAGGAAAGAACCGCGTATGCCTTCATGGCCGGGTGATCGGGTTTATTAGGTCAACTCAGGTGACAGACCTGTTATTCCGGGTGTTATTCCGGGACAGTTTACTTAATTCAATGAGGGGAAGGGGCGGGGACTGCAATAGGACATAGATATACTGTCGCCGGAACTATTGGTGAAAAATAAGTGCGCGCCCTTACTTGCGGAATCGTAGCGATTCAACGGGCGCGAACCCGTGAAGCGAGAAGCAGGAGAATCGACATTGGGTTTAAGGGCTGCGGACCCTTTTCCGCGTCGGCGGTCTTGCCGTGAAGACGCTGGTGCAGCGCGACGGTACGAAGTCTATCGCCAACATTCGATATCGCTGGGGAATAGTAGACCGTAGACTCATCCCACTGGCCACGGCCCCGAAGGCGCTCAGTGCGACAGGCTCAGGCTTACTCGAGGAGGATCTTTGCAAAACAACCGAGCGACGGTGGTTTCCTCTCCAGGGATGGAGGAAATCGGAATATCCCCCGGACAACGCCTGCACTCCTCGCACGGAGGGCATTTGTACTGGCCAATACACGATATGAATTTGTCCTCACACCCCTGACCCGTGCAACACCAGAGATCGAGACATTTCGGTTCGTCGTTAGGGCAGGCTGCTGGGCTGCCACCTGCGCCGTCAGCCCCATTGAACCAT
>DATIPL010000443.1:0-3739 GCA_035471965.1 Gammaproteobacteria bacterium | reverse complement strand
CCAGGAAACTGATCGCCGGCCGCGCCGCGGTGATGGCCAAGCTCGAAAAGCCCGCCGCCATCGACCGGCTCGACGAGATCGTCGCCCTGTCGGACGCCGTCATGGTGGCGCGCGGTGATCTCGGCGTCGAGCTGCCGCCGGAGCAGGTGCCGAGCATTCAGAAAAAAATAGTGCGGGTATGCCGGGAGGCGGGCAAGCCGGTGGTGGTGGCGACGCAGATGCTGGAATCCATGGTCGGCGCGCCCCTGCCCACCCGTGCGGAAGCCTCCGACGTGGCGGGGGCGGTCTACGACGGCGCCGACGCGGTCAAGCTCTCGGCCGAAACCGCGGTCGGCAAGTATCCGGTGGAAGCGGTGGCGATCATGGATCGCATTATCACCGAAGTGGAGAAAGACCCGCATTATCGACGCATGCTCGATGCGCATCTTCCGGATCCCACCCCAACGGCCGCCGACGCCATCTGCGATGCCTTGAGGCGCATCGCCCACACGCTCAAGATCTCCGCCATCGTCACCTATACCAGCTCGGGCTTCAGCGCCCTGCGCGCTGCCCGCGAGCGCCCGGAGGCGCCCATCCTGAGTCTCACTCCGAACCTCAATACGGCCCGGCGGTTGTCCCTGGTATGGGGCACCCATTCGGTGCCGAGCGAAGACATCCGGCGCGTTCAGGAGATGGTGGATCAGGCGTGCGCTGTTGCGCTGAAGGAAGGGTTCGCCGATGTGGATCAGAAGATCGTCATCGTCGCCGGGATGCCTTTCGGCGTCTCCGGCACGACCAACATGATCCGCATCGCGCGCATCGAGCGCCCGGAAGAGAAGGGCTGAGGCGAAACCCGCCGTCGCGCGCCGCGACTCACTCGCCGACGTAGCGGGAAACCTCCACCAGGTTGTCATCCGGATCGCGGAAATAAACCGACTCGATGGGCCCGGTGGCGCCGGTCCTGGCCACCGGACCTTGCAGAATCTCCACCCCGCAGCCATTCAGATGCTCGATCACCTGCGCCATGGGCGTGCCGGTGATGAGACAGAAATCCGCCGATCCCGGCGTCGGCTTGGCGGCCTTGGGCTCGAACTCCGCTCCGGCCTGATGCAGGTTGAACTTCTGCGCGCCGAAACGAAGCGCCCTGCGGCCCTCGCCGAAGCTGATTGCCTTCATCCCCAGGACGCGACTGTAAAAATCACAGGTGGCGTCGATATCGCCCACGGTGAGCACGGCGTGATCCAGCCTGTCGATCACGATTCCCATCTCACAACAGATCGTACGCAGCCCCGACGAGCAGCACGAGGAAAAGCAAGGCGAAGGCGAACAACACGTTGGACGCCGGCTTGTATTTTTTCCGAATCTCGACGCCGAGCCAGCTCAGCGCGATGATCAGGCCGACGAGCAGAATGATTATTCTCATGGACTCTAAGCGCTTGCTGCCGTCGCGAGCTCATTTACCTGCATGGACCAGTGAGCGAAAAACTCTAGCCGAGTCGCGCCCGTATCAACGGCGGATGATAATGCATCGACCGCAGGCGACACAGGGCGATTCCGTTTCATCGACTCGATTTCATCCCGCCCCGAGCGCGACTGTCGACCCGCCGCGTCGCTCGCCTCAGTTCAGTGGTCCCGTCGCGGCAACGCGCCGGTAGAGCGCCAGGGCGAGGAAAAAAAGCGACGCCGCGCACAGCGTCGCCGGCAAGCCGTGCGGGTCCCACAGATCCATCGCGGGGCCCGCCAGGGCCGGACCGAACAGACTGCCGAGGCCCCAGAAGAACCCGAACGCCGCGTTGCCGGTGGCCAGCGCCGCGCCGCGAAAGCGCTCGCCGAGGATCACCAGGGCGATGGTATAGACGCCGGAAAACGCTCCGCCCCAGAGGAACAACACCAGCCATAGCAGCCAGCCCGAGTGGATGGCGAGGGCGAACACCACCGCCCCGAGCGCGCCGCTGCCGGCGCAGACGAACAACAGCGCGTAGCGGTTCATGCGATCCGCGAGCCAGCCGATCGGTATCTGCAGCGCCAGCGCGCCGACGCCGATCACGGTCAGCATCAGCGCCGCCGCATCCTGATCCACCCCCATGCGCACGGCATAAACCGGAATCAGAGGCATGCCCGCAGCGTCTTTGAATGCGGACAGCATCACCGCGGCGCAGAGGGTGGGTGCGACGGCGAAGAAACCGAGCACGGTCCAGGCCGGGTCGCTGGAGAACGCCGGCGACGCCGGACGGCCCAGCAGCAACGGAAGGGTCGCCAGGGCGATGAAGGCGCTGCCCGCCAGAAACGGCAGCCAGCCATGGATGCCGGTGAGCGGAAGCAACAGCGGGCCGAGAGCGAAGCCGCCCGCCACCACCATGGCGTAGAGGCCCATGGTGCGACCGCGAGTGGCTTCTTCCGCCAGCTCGTTGATCCAGGTTTCGCCGGCGACAAACAGTCCCGCCACGGTGGCGCCCATGAGAAATCGGATCACGAACCAGGCGAAGAGATGATCGATCGCCGGGAGGAGGAGAAACAGCATCAGGTCGAAACCGATGCAGACGAGCAGAAAAGGTTTCAGACCTGCGCGCGCGATCAGACGCGGAATCATCGGCGTGACCAGCAGCATGGCCAGGGAAGGCGTCGCGGCGAGCAGTCCGTTGATGCTGCGATCCAGCCCGCGGCTTTCCAGGATCAGCGAAATCAATGGAAGGCTGAAGCCCATGGTCACGGAGTAGATGGAAACACACGCTATCGCCGCGATCAGGCTGCGCCGGCGCGCATCTTTGGAAAGCGCGGAATCGAAATACACGTCGTGCATCGCTCCAGAGGATCGATACGGCCGAGGATCCGGCTCAGCCGCGGGGATGATGACGCTGATGCAGTTCCTTGAGGCGCCCGCGCGCCACGTGGGTGTAGATCTGCGTCGTCGAGATGTCGCTGTGCCCGAGCAGCATCTGCACCACCCGCAGGTCCGCGCCGTGATTCAGCAGATGCGTGGCAAAAGCATGTCTCAGGCTGTGCGGCGACAACGCCTTGCGAATGCCCGCGCTGCGGGCGTGGCGCTTGATGATCTGCCAGAAGGCCTGCCGGGTCATGGCCCGGCCCGCCCGGCTCGGAAACAGGGCGTCGCTCCGGCGAGCGCCGAGGATGAGCCCGCGCCCGTCGCGCAGGTAGGTGGCCAGCCACTGCAGCGCCTCGTCTCCCACCGGCACCAGGCGTTCCTTGTTGCCCTTGCCGGACACCCGGATCACGCCCTGCCGCCGATTCACCTGGGTGGTCGTCAGCGTCACCAGCTCGGAGACGCGCAGACCGGTGGCGTAGAGCAGCTCGAGCATGGCGCGGTCGCGCAAACCGAAGGCGCCGGAGGTGTCCGGGGCGGCGATCAGGGATTCCACCTGCGCCTCGGTGAGCGCGTCCGGCAGCGGCCGCCCGAGTTTCGGCGCTTCGATCCGCGCGCAGGGGTCCGCCTCGATACGCCGCTCGCGACACTGATGCAGATAGAAACGTCTCAAGCTCGACAGTCTTCGGGCGATGCTGCGCGGAGGAGCGCCGGCCTCGCCGGCGAGAAAATCGAGCACGTCGGCGCGGCGCGCGCGTAACAGATCAACGCCTCTGGAGCCGAGCCAGTCGGAGAAGCGCTTGAGATCGCTGCGGTAGGCCGTCAGGGTGTTTTCCGACAGGCCTCGCTCCATCCACGCGGCGTCGATATAGGCCTCGATGACATCGAGATCGTTGTTATTGATTCCGCTCACCGCTTTGTATCCGGGCTTCATGAGAG
>DATIPL010000442.1:0-1857 GCA_035471965.1 Gammaproteobacteria bacterium | reverse complement strand
GGCGAATTTTGCGATCTGGGTGAAATTGATCACCGGAACAATTCCCGGAACGATGGGAACGGTGATGCCGGCCGCGCGGGCGCGGTCGAGGAAGCGGAAATAGAAGTCCGTTTCGAAGAAGAACTGCGTGATGGCGCGGGTCGCGCCGGCGTCGATCTTGCGTTTCAGGTTGTCGAGGTCGGCCTCGGGGCTCTCGGCTTCGGGATGGGTCTCGGGGTAGGCGGCGACCGAAATCTCGAAATCGCCCACGGATTTCAGCGCCTGGACGAGGTCGGAGGCATAGGCGAAGCCGCCCGGATGCGGCTGGTATGTGGCGCCTCCGTCGGGAGGATCGCCGCGCAGGGCGACGATGTGGCGGATGCCGGCCTCCCAGTAGTCGCGGGCAACGGACAAGACCTCCTCACGGTCGGCGCCGACGCAGGTGAGGTGCGCCGCAGGGGTCAACGACGTTTCCCGCAGGATGCGCACCACGGTCGCATGGGTGCGCTGGCGGGTGCTGCCCCCCGCCCCGTAAGTGACCGAAACGAAGCGGGGATTGAGCGGCTCCAGGCGGCGGATGGACGCCCACAACGTCGCTTCCATCTTTTCCGTCTTGGGCGGAAAGAACTCGAAGGAGACCTCGGGCGCGACCGTGCTGTGGAGGCTGGGCAACGGCATCGCCTATCTCCCCGCTGCGGAAACGGGCGCGTCGGCCTGCATCATCGCAAGCCAGATCTTCACTGTGAGCGGATTGCCCGGCAGCGACACCGGGGCTTGCGGGTCCAACTGCGCCTCCCGACACCAGCCGGCGACTTCCTCGTCATCGAAGCCCAGGCGCCGGTGCGCATGCTCGCTGCGGAGTGATTCAAGGTCGTGATGGGCGAAATCAACCACCACCAGTCGGCCGTCGGGAGCCAGCACCCGGGCCGCCTCGGCGATCGCCAGGCCAGGCTGGTCGGCATAGTGCAAGACATGGTGGATGGTCACCAGATCGAACCGTTCCGCATCGGTGGACAGGCCATACATGTCGCCAAGTCGGACCTCGCAATGGCTGAGTCCGGCGCGGGCAAGGTTCGTCCGGGCCACGTTCAGCATCTCCCGCGACATATCGACGCCGACAGCGCGACGCACGCGTGGCCCTAACAGTTCCAGAATCCGCCCGGTTCCCGTCCCGATATCCAGCAGGCTGTCGATACGCCGGTCACCGAGCAGATCCACCAAGGCGTCTTCCACCACCTGGTCGTCGACGTGCAGGCGCCGGATTTCATCCCACCGCTTGGCATTCTCGCGGAAATACGCAGCCGCCAGCCGATCCCGTTCCGCCTTCACGCCGGCCAAGCGCTCCTTATCACGAATGATCGCCGGATCGGATGCCGGGATCATGTCGAGGACCGGAGCCGCGACCCGTTGAGCGGGGCCGGACCGGGCCAAGCGATAAAATGCCCAGGTGCCTTCGCGGAAGCGTTCAAGCAGCCTGGCATCGACCATGAGCTTCAGGTGCCGGGAGACCCTGGGCTGGCTCTGGCCGAGAATGCGCGTCAGCTCGGTGACCGTGAGCTCGCTCTCGGCGCAAAGCGCCAGCAGCCGAATCCGCGTCGGTTCGGCGGCGGTCCGCAGTATCGAAAGCAGTTCGTCCAGTTGCGTCATAATCGGCCTTCATCCCAACGGCAGTGCAGCCATGAGCCACGCCACCGGGGCAGGACCATAAAGTATGTGTATCAAAACATAAATATATTTTTATGTGTTAACAGGTGTTGAAGAGCGGGCAATTTTCGGTCCCTGCGGCGCGGCGTGAGGCACATGCCGAATGGTAATTCTGCGGCGGCTGTGGTACTGAAACCAAACGAATCCTTGTGTCGTCTGCAATGGCTTAGAGGC
>DATIPL010000441.1:0-1645 GCA_035471965.1 Gammaproteobacteria bacterium | reverse complement strand
GCCGAAAGGCGCGCCCCGGGGCAGCGCCACGTGCGCTTTCGGCTCAGGCGCCTGCGCATAAAGATGATCCACCGCCATGCGGACGGTCGTGCGCTTCTCGTCCACCGCAGCGAAGCTCGCCGGCTCGATGGCCGCGGTCCCGTCGGCACTGAACGCCGCTGCGGCATCGGCTGCGCCGTCTTCAGCGATCACCATCAGCCCCTGCGAATATCCCATGCCGGCAAGAATTCCCCGGGCGATCTCGAGCTGGTGCTCGAGCTCGGACCTCACCGACCCGGGCAGGCCTTCGGGGCAAAACAACGCCACCGGACGCGCGCCGTAAGCAATCAAGGCGAGCCAGGCATCCAGGCCGACGCTGCCGATCTCCTCCACTTCGAAGGGAATGAGATTTTCAGGCAGCCGACCCGCGTTCGTTTCGAGCCACGCGCGGCCTGCTTCGCCGTCGTGAAACAGCACGCCGGCGGCTTCGCCGCCCGCCTCGCGGTAGGCATGGAGCACGGCACGCAAATTCGACAGCAGGTCGGTCACTTTCGGGTAGGCGTATGTGATCGCGCCGGTCGGACATGCGGTGGCGCAGCTGCCTCCGCCCTGGCAAAGGTAGGGGTCCACCTCGATGAGATCTTTCAGCGAACGGATCGCGTCCGTGGGACAGGCTTCCAGGCAACGGGTGCACCCCGTGAGCCCGCTGTTGCCGTGGGCGCAGATCGCCGCGTCGTAACTGAAGTACTTGGGCTTCTCGAATTCGCCGACCAGCTCGGAAACCTGTTCGAGCGCCTGCTCCAGCGCCGCGGCATCCCGCCGCGGGGCGAAGTATCCGGCGGGCGGCACCTCGGCGCGGATGAACGGCGGTTCGCTCAGATCCAGCACCAGGTCGAAGGGCTTGTGGGCGGTGATCAGCGACGGTGCCAGCGGCGTTTTTTCGCCCTTGACGTCGGCGTCGATGCAGAACGCACCCAGGTGACCGCGGACCTCGGAGACTCTGGCACCGATCGTGCGAAGCTTCCCCCGCGCCGCGGGCGCGCCGCCGGTGTCGTCCGGGCCGCGAGCCTCCCCGGCGGTGATTATGGCGGTGCAATCGAGAGCATCGGCGAGCCGTTCCGCCGCCGCGAGCGCATTGGCCGCATGCCCGATGACGGCAACGCGTCCCGCCGATGCATAGGACACCAGCGAGGTCGGGCGGCGCTCGCTGTCGCGCGCGTGCTCCAGCGCCGCGCGCCGCGCCTTTCCATTCTCCGTCGCCTCGGGAAGAAGGGCGCTGTGGGCAGACGCTCCGCCGCCCGCGACTTCGCTCTCGCGAATGCTCACCGATCAGCCGCCGCGGAACTCGTCGTCACCCGAGGTTTCCCTGACGGATCCGCCGGCCTTTGCGTCGCTCCTGGCGAGCGCATCGTCCTGCTCTGCAGCGGGCTCGCCGTCGGGGGGCGCTTCGCTCGCGGTCGCGGGCCGGGCGTCTTCGCCTTCCGGCGGCTCGTCCATAGCCGACCGGGTTTCCTCTTCCAGCTTCTGCTTGGCGCGCTCGGCCTCCATCTCAATCTGGTGGCGCATGTCCGAGGTGATGATATTGCCGAGAGGAGCGAACTTGGTGAAGTCCTCGGCATAGTCGTCCAGACCGTCGGTGACGTTGTACTTCGAACTCAGGAACATT
>DATIPL010000440.1:0-14343 GCA_035471965.1 Gammaproteobacteria bacterium | reverse complement strand
CGATCCCCCTTCCATGATCCGATCCGCCCCCGGGTTCGCGTTCACCTCGAGCAGCACCGGCTCGATCTGCAGACGAAAATGAGTGAAGCCGTGCTGGCGCGGCTCGAGAAAGTGTGCCTGCCTCGCGTCGAGGCCGAAGCGATCGGCGCAAACGCGCGCCGGATCGTCTCCCGCGGCGCACTCGGGAAATGCCCACAATCCACCCCACACGCCGCTGGGGGGTCGTCGTTCCAGCAGCACCCCCTGTTCCTCGTCTCTCAAGATCATGAATCGCGTGCGGCGAAGCGGTCTCGGCCGCTTTGGCCGCGGCGCGGGAATGGAGTTTGTGCGCCCGTCCCGATAAGCACTGCAGCGGTGGCGCAGTGGGCAGGCGGGGCACCGCGGCCGCCGGCGCACGCACACGGTGGCGCCGAGATCCATGATCGCCTGGGTATACGCCGCCACCCGGCGCCCGGGCGTGCAGGCCTCCGCCAGGGACCACAGCCGTTTTCCGGTTTTGCGCTCGCCCGGCCAGGTCTCGATGCCGTGATAGCGGCACAGCACTCTCTTTACGTTGCCGTCGAGAATGGGGTGGCGCTGGCCTGCGCTCAGGGCGAGGATGGCCCCCGCGGTGGAGCGCCCGACCCCCGGCAGCGCGCACCAGCCGTCGATGTCTCCGGGCAGCTTGCCGCCGTGCTCGCTCACGACCCGCCGCGCGGCGGCGTGAAGATGGCGCCCGCGGGCGTAATAGCCGAGTCCGCTCCAGAAATGCAGCACCTCGTCCTCATCCGCCGCGGCCAGCGTCTCCACGTCCGGAAAACGCGCCACGAAGCGCTCGAAGTAAGGGATCACCGTCGCCACCTGGGTCTGCTGCAGCATGATCTCGGAGACCCACACGCGAAAGCGCGTTCGCTCCTTCTGCCACGGCAGATGCTTTCGCCCTTCGCGGTCGTACCAGGCCAGCAGCGAGACAGCGAAAGTATCGTCGGCTTCCGTCATGGCGCGGGAAGCGCAGGCGGAGCCGAAGCCGCGACAGGCCCGCTCGAGGGCGACGCTCGCGACGCCGATCCGGTTTGCAGCTCGAGCCGGCCTTCACTGCTCCGCGCTTCGATTCGGAAATCGTCCACGACCACGTCGCCGACGATGAGCGCACCGAGACTCACGCGAGCATTCAGATTGAGCGATGGCAGAAGCCCCGGCGGCGGCGCCGGGACGACGCCGTCGGATGCGTGGTCTGAAGGGGGAAGATATCGCCCGATGTCCAGGGTGTCGGCGCGAAGCGCGACGTTCACCGCGCGGCCCGGGTCCAACATATCCGATACGCTGACGGAGCCGCTGACACGGGTGTCGTCCAGCCGGAGCGTCAGCGGGTCCAGCACCAGATGGGTGCGGCCGCCGGCCAGCACCGCCCCGAGTTCCACCCGGGTGAAGGCCTTGGGATCCCCCGTTTTCGGCGCCGGCTGCCCCAGATACTCGAGCAGCGCGCGCGCGTCGAACTCATCCAGCGTCAGCGACACCGTGTAGGAGGGTGGGTCTCCGGTGGCATCGAGATTGATTTCACCCCGGGCGATGGCCGGACCGAGGGTGAGTTCCAGCCCCTCGACTCGATAAGTCGCCGTTCCTTCGAGCGCGCGTCCCGATGCGCGCAGCGTCAGCCGCGGCCGAGCCCGGTCGGTGACCGGCGGCCCCTCGATGACAACCGCTGTCGTCACCGGCCACCCCGGGCTCACGCCCAGATCGATCCGGCCCGCGGCCCGCGCCCCGTCCCGCGTCACGGCAACCGGTTCCAGGATCAGGCCATCGGAGTCACCGGAAACGGAGGTCTCGAGCCGCACGTCGTCAGCCAGGACGGCGCTCAGCGGTTCCGGCAGCGGACGGCCCAACCGCGCCATCAGATGCGCCGGGCTGAAGCTTGCCACCGTCACGCGTCCGCTGAACGCAGGATTCGTCCCCAGCCCGCTGGCGGTGAGCGCTCCGACTGCGTCGAGGCCCACGGCGGTCAGGACGAAGTTCCCCATTTTCGCCGTGCCCGCGCTCAGGTCGACCGCGACCTGCGGGACGCTCGCTTCAACGGGGCCTTCGCCGAGGCCGGAACCATTGCCGGCAATCTTGACGTGCTCCAGTGAAAGCAGTCGCGCCTGCGCGTCGAAGCGTGCCTCGGCGCTGGCCTCGATCTGCAAACCGCCGCCGGTCATGCCGGCCTTCTGAAGCACCACGTCGGCGGTGAGCGCCCGGGCGTTCACCGTCCGCTGCGCCGGATCCGCCGAGAGTTCGGCGCCGAGAGCCGCGCGGCCCTCTACGCCGCGCGCCGAGTCGATGAACTGAAAGCGTGCCGTGAGGGGCGCGGACCGACTTGCGGAGAGGAGGCCGGCGCGAAAATCCAAATCCGTGATTCGAAGGGTCTCACCGCTTTCTTGATCGGCGTAAGTGAGCGCGGCGTTGGCAAGGGTCAGTCGGCCGGGCAGCAAGAGAGCAGGCGGCGCGCCGTCGGCGTCGTTACGCGGCGCCAGCAAGGCGTCGAAGTTATGCCGGCCGGAGGCGGATCTCAGCAGGTGGACCTTCAAACCGTCCACCGCTATCACGTCCGGCGCCATGGTTCCCCCGAGCAGTGGCATGAGCTTCACCTGCAGTGACAGGGCTTCGAACTCGGCCAGATTTTCGTCGCCGAACCCGGGCGGGTTGCGCAATGCAGAACGGCCCACCTTGACGCCCGGGCGCGGGAACAGAGACAGGGACACGCCGCCGCTGATGGACAACGCGAGGCCCGTCTCGTTCTTGACCCGGCCCTCGATCTCCGCTTCGAGCGCGTCGCTGTCGAGCAGCCACGCCGCCACGAGCGCCAGCACCGCGGCCGCGGCGGCGATGCCTGCCAGCCATTTGAGGGTCGTCTTCAAGGCGAGGATTCGATGACCCGCATCATTTACGCCGGCATCGAGTCGGCTGCTCGCGGCGCCCGATCACCCCTCGAGCCTGTCGCGGGCATGCTTGATGGCAGCCTTCACCCGGGACGGCGCGGTGGCGCCGAAGTGATCCCGCGCCGCCACCGCGCCTTCCACGGTGAGCACCGAGTACACGTCCTTGTCGATGCGATCGCACAGGGCCTTGAGCTGCTTCAGCGGCAACTCCGAAAGATCACAGCCGGCGTCGATCGCAAGCTTCACTGCGCGGCCGACAATTTCGTGAGCGTCGCGAAAGGGAATCGCTTTTCTTACCAGGTAATCCGCCAGATCCGTGGCGGTGGCGTAGCCCTTGAGCGCCGCGGCGCGCATGGCCGCGCCATCCACGTTGACGGCGGGCAGCATGCCCGCGTAGATGCGCAGGCAATCCTTGGCCGTATCGACGGCGTCGAACAGCGGCAGCTTGTCCTCCTGGTTGTCCCGGTTGTAGGCCAGCGGCTGCGCCTTCATCAGCACCAGCAGGCTGAGCAGGTGTCCGTACACTCGACCGCTTTTTCCGCGAACGAGCTCCGGCACATCGGGATTCTTTTTCTGCGGCATGATGGACGATCCGGTGCAAAACGCGTCGCTCAGACTGACGAACTGGAACTGCGCCGAGCTCCACAGGATCAGCTCCTCCGACATGCGTGATAGATGCATCATCAGCAAGGCCAGCGCGCTCAACAGCTCGATCAAAAAATCACGGTCGCTGACCGCGTCGATGGAGTTTCCGCACGGTGCGTCGAAGCCGAGGGCCTGCGCGGTGAAGTCACGGTCGATGGGAAACCCCGTGCCGGCAAGCGCTGCCGCCCCGAGAGGCGATCGATTCATCCGCCTGCGGCAATCGAACAGGCGACCGGCGTCCCGGTCGAGCATCTCGAACCACGCCATCAGGTGGTGTCCGAAGGTCACCGGCTGCGCCGTTTGCAGATGGGTGAAGCCCGGCATGATGGTGTCCGCGTGCTGCTCGGCCTTGTCGAGGACGGCGGACTGCAGTAACCGAATCAAGCCTGCAATTTCGTCGATTTCGTCGCGCACCAGCAGGCGGACATCGGTGGCCACCTGATCGTTTCTGGATCGGGCGGTGTGGAGTTTCCTGCCCGCCGCGCCGACGCGCCGGGTGAGGGCCGCCTCGATGTTCATGTGCACGTCTTCCAGGGCGTCGGACCAGTCGAATGTTCCGGCTTCGATCTCGGCGCCGATGGCCTCGAGCCCTGACACGATGGCGTCGCACTCGGCATGGGTGAGCACGCCGGCCCTGGTCAGCATCCTGGCGTGGGCGACAGAGCCGCGGATGTCGTACGGGGCGAGTCGCTGATCGAAGTCCACCGAAGCGGTGAAGCGCTCCACCAGGGCGTCGGTGGATTCGGCGAAGCGGCCGGACCAGGGTTTTGCAGGGGTGTCGGAATCATTCATTTCGCAGGTCCCGGCGTGCCTCGAGGGCGGGCGACGCCCGGTTCAGCGTCTGGAGTATATCTATAATGAGTTTGCAGTTGGACACGATCCCCGATTTATGAACAGGCCGAAACCGGCGTCAGCGGAAGACACGCTGTTTCTACCCGATTTCTGCGCCTTCCGCATGGTGCTCGCAATCGTTTTGGTGGGGCAGCTGCTGGCGTTCGTGGTGGTGCTCGCGCCGACGAGACTGAGCGCCGACAGCTGGCGGGATATGGCCTACAGCTCGCTGTTCATCCAATGGGTGGGCTTGAGCAGCGCCGCAATCTTGTGCTTCAGCCGCCGCTGGCTCAAGCGCGTCAACAATGCAAAGGCGGGCTTTTTCAGCTATTCCATCGTGCTGCTGGTGACGCTCGTGCTGAGCGAAACCGGCTTCTGGCTGGTCATCCACGGCATCGTTCCGGTGGAGGCGTCCAGCTTCGCCGTGCCCTCATACGGGCAGAGCTACGCCCCGGCCATGGTGACTTTCGTCAAGACGCCTCAGCACCTCGAGCTCTTGCTCAGAAACCTGGGGATCAGCGCCATCGTGAGCGCGGTGGCGTTGCGCTACTTCTACGTTCAGCATCAGTGGAAGACCAATCTCGAATCGGAGCACCGTGCGCGTATCCAGGCACTGCAATCACGGATCCGCCCCCACTTCCTGTTCAACAGCATGAACACCATCGCCAGCCTCACCCGCAGCGACCCGGCGCTTGCCGAAGAGGTCACAGAAGATCTGGCGGAACTTTTTCGCGTGAGCCTGGGCGACGCCAGTGTTCCAGTGCCGCTTTCACGGGAGCTCGAGGTGTGCCGGCAGTATCTGCACATCGAGAAACAGCGCCTGGGCGATCGCATCGCCGACCGGTGGATCATCGACGACTTGCCCTCCGCTGCGCTCATCCCGGGACTGTCCTTACAGCCGCTGGTGGAAAACGCCGTGTACCACGGTATCGAGCCGTCCACTGACGGCGGCGTGATCGAGATCTCCGGCGGTGAAGAGGACGCGCGCGTTTGGATTCGAATCATCAACTCGAGGCCGGGAGATGAAGCGCGTAACCCGAGACCCGGCGGTAACCAGATGGCGCAGGAGAACGTTGGCCAGCGAATGCGCGCATTCTTTGGTGACGGCGCCGAGATTCAGGTGGAGGAAGGCGCTTCGAAGTATTCTGTGGAGCTGCGTTTTCCCCTGGTCACCGACTACGCTTCGGGAGCACCAGGCCGTTGAGGCTGCTCATCGTCGATGACGAGCCGCTCGCCCGCGCCCGTCTTTGCCGTCTTGTGGCGGAGATGGGCGAAGGTATCGTGGCCGAGGAAGCTGGCAACGGTCCGGAGGCGCTGCAAAGGGTGCAGGAAGACACCGTCGACGTGGTGCTGCTGGACATCCGCATGCCGGGCATGGACGGGATCGAGGTTGCGAGACACCTCAAGCATCTCGACCGTGCTCCGGCGGTCATATTCACAACCGCCTACGACAGTCACGCACTTCAGGCCTTTGAAGCGAGCGCCGTAGACTATCTGCTGAAACCGATTCGCCGAGGGCGACTCAAAGAGGCGCTCGAGCGCGCGCGCACCTTGACGGTGCGGCAAATCGATACACTGGAGGCCGGGGATCCCGGGGCGGGAAAGGCGCGCACCCACGTGAGCGCAAGTCTCAAAGGGGATTTGAAGCTGGTACCGGTCGACGATGTGCGCTTCTTTCGAGCCGAGCACAAATATGTCATCGCCCGCCACCTTCACGGCGAACTGGTTCTGGACGACGCATTGAGCGCTCTGGAAGAGGAGTTCGCTCGAGAGTTCATTCGCGTCCACCGCAACGCGCTGGCGGCGTTCGCTCATGTCCGCGCGCTGGAGAAAAGCGAAGACGGTGGATATCGGCTTCGCTTCGACGGTATAGCCGACGTGGTGGAGGTCAGCCGCCGCTGTCTTCCGGAGGTGCGCCGGGCGCTCAAGGGACGTCGCTGAGCCGGATGACTTTCGAGATTCAGAAAACACCGCATACAAATTCTTCAAGCCTTTGTCATTCGCGCATTTCGTCTTGTGCATGGGACTTGGGCATGGTCTAGTATTGCAACAGACGACGTACCCACTCATGCGCTGGCAATGCGGGCAAGCTTCGGTTGCTTCGGCCGCGGCGAAAGCAGGTAAGCATCGCGTGAAGTCAAAGCCCGAACAGATCAAGGCATCGACAGCGATGGCCCTGTGGCCGGCCGCGGGTCGAACGCCGCAGTCGTTGCGGGTGCGTACCCGGGATCAGGATCGAACGGTGCCGCTGTCGGAGCTGGACGCGGTGATCGACCGGCCCCCGTTGACATCGGTTCCTGCCGCTCCCGCGTGGCTACTGGGCGTTGCCGCCTATAAAGGCGCTCTGCTGTCGGTGGTCGATCTGGCGACGGCGTGTGGAGAGCGAAACTCCGCCGGCCGCGATTCCGGCGAACGGTTACTGCTGGTCGAGACAGGCCCTCATCGGGTTGCGTTCTCCGTAGACGCGATCCTTTCCCGGACACCGGACCCGATCCCGGGCGATGGCTCAGTGGTTGCGCTTCGGGCGCTTGCCGCACGGCTCCTTGGTACCGCGCCTGCCGGTCCTCTGGATTCCGCTGAGCCGATGGCCCCGTGAGCGATTTCCATTTCGGGAATAAGGATGCGGGCCACAAGTCGCCCGCTCCTCCGCGCATACCCGCGCACCAGTGGCGCTTGCTCCTACCCCTCGCGCTGCTGCTTCTGGCTGCGGCCGCCTATTTGATTCAGAGCAGCCACGAACAAAGCGAACAGACACTTCGGCTCGCCATTCTCCATCAAAGCGAGCTGGCGTCCCGCGTCGCTGCCAGCGCCATCCGTGCAACAGACGGTGCGACCGATGCGTTTTTTGAGCTCAGGCGTATTCGCACCCGCGCCGCAGCGGCGCTCGCGGCGCTCGAGCTCGAGCCTGCTTATTTCTCGCAGCCCGAGGAAACGGCCGCCTTGCGTGCCAAGCTGGAAGATCTGAAAAGTCTTTGGAGCCGGGTCAATGAAGCGCTCGGTCGCCTGCTCGAAGCGGAGACCGCGTCGGCCACGGTGCGCAGAAACGTGGAGGCATTTCAATCCATCGCCACCGGGGTGCTTGTAACTGCTGATGAGCTGGTAGACGCCATGGTGGCGGCGGACGAACCGCCGGCGCAGATCCGCGCGGCTTCCCGTCAGCTTCTGCTGATTCAGAGGATTTCCTCCAACGTTCGGAGAGTACTGGAAAGCGGCGACGGCATGATTACCGCAGCAGACAGGTTCGGGCGTGACGCGGTGCATTTCGGTGAAGTGAACAACGCCCTTCTGGTGGGCAGTCCGGAAATGAAGCTCAAGCGCGTACGGGACGACGCTGCAAGAGAGATCCTGGTGGATATCGGGCGGGAGTTCCGACGCAGCGCCGATCTCATCGAACAGATCATGTCCGACGCGGCGACGCTGGCGAACGCCCGCAGCACAACCACGGATATTATCGCTGACAGCGAGAGAATTGCGGCATTGAGTCGCGAAATCGAGGCCGGGCTGGCGGCTTCCGGGGCGTCGCGCTTACCGCTCCAGGGTCTGATCCAGATCTCCGGCGCCCTGGCCGTTCTTTCAATGTTGCTTGCCATCGGGCAGATCGCCGCCGCGACTCGGCGCGCGCGTATCGAGACACGCCGCCTCAGTGCCCGGGCCGCCGCCGAGAGCGCGGAAAGAGCGCAGCGCGAGAGCGCCATCGAGGCGCGGGAGCTGGCCACCGAGAACGCAATCCGACGGCTGATCGATGAGCTGGACCGCCTCTCCAGAGGTGAGGCTCCCACGGCGGTGGAGCTGAAAGAGGCGTATTCGGGCACCTCGCTGGCGCCGCTGGAGGTAGCCGTCAGCGCGGTACGAAAACGCTTCGCGTCCCTCGCCCAGGCTGCCGCCAGGGTGTCCGCCGCTGGCGGCAGGTTCGTGGGCGTGGCAAAGGCGGCGCGGGGAATGGCCGATGAGCAGAGACATCACGTGGAGCAGGCTGCCAAGGCGACGCGGATCATGGCGGCGCAGGTCGAGTCTGTCAGCGATCACGGTCGGGCTGCCGGAGAGCTGGTTGCGCAGTCCCTGGAGCGCGCGAGGCGTGCGACGACGTCGCTGGACACGGCGGGGGGGCAGGCGCAGCAGACCTTGTCTGCGGCCCGCAACGCGGCGACCCGGATCCGGCAGCTCAACGAATCCACCCGACAGATTCAGGAGATCGGACGGATCATGGACGAGTTGAGCGAGCAGTGCCGGATACTTTCACTGAACCTATCCATCCGCGCCTCGCTGGCTCAGGAGTCCGCCGCGCCGTCCGCAAACGGTTTCTCCAATGACGTGCAAAAGCTTGCCGCCGACGCCCGGCGTGCGCTCAAGCGCATCGAAGACGTCAACGACGACGTGCGCGCCCACGCCGGTCACGCCGCGGACAGCATCAAGCAATTGATCTGGGCGGCGGAAAATTCCGTTGAGCAGAATCGAACGGCATTGAACGAGATCTCGGGTGTTACCCGGTTGGCGGAACGACTGGATACGACACACCGCGCGCTCACCGACGCCCTCGAGGAGCACACCGTGCGCATGACCCAAGTGGTGAAGTCCACGACCTCCGTGCATCAGGTGACCAGCCGCGCCCGCGGAGAAATTCGCGACTGTGCAGAAAGCGCGGGACGACTTTCGGAGCTTGCGGGTCTTCTGGAAACAGCGCTCACCGGATACGATGAAAGAAAGCAGATTCATGGCAGCATCATCGAGCTGCCTGCACTGGGTACTGTGTCGCGGACCGCAACCAGCGAGGACGGCGATGCTGGAATGTCGAAAACGGCCGTCGGCCGCGACCCGGCATAACGATACGCCCTTGGAGGGCGACCCGGGGTTACAGTTCATGGCCGGAACGAGCGAACTCAAAGCAGCGCAGGAGGCGCCCAAAGATGACACCGCTTCCGGTCCGGACCCGGCGGCAAGCGGCTCGGCGATCACTGCCTTCGTGGCGCTGGCGGCGCGCGTCGGCGCGAACCCCGAAACGGTGGCGGATCTCGGGTCCGAATGCCGGTCGCGGGTGCGCGCGGCGTGCGCGAATCTGCGTCAATCCGGCCGGTCGCGATTTCTGCCGCTGTTGACCGAGCTGGAGCGGACGCTCGATGCTCTGGCGGCGCCGCCGGGAGCAAACGCCTGCGCGGCTATCGCCTCCGCGTTGGATCTGCTGGCCGAGGCTCTGATCGCCCCCGCGCCGCCGCCCCGATCGCGGGAGATGATCGCCATTGCCGAGCTTCGAAGCGTGCGCGGCGCGCCAGCGCCCTGGCGCAGCCCTCTGATTGAGTTCACCTCACGGACGCCGGGCGCCGCGGCCGTTGCGGCCGGGTTCAGCGCTGAACCGCACCCGGAGATCATTCGCCGGACCCTGGCCGCCTTTCGCAGGTCCCTCCTCAGGTTCTTGAAGTCCGACTCAGCCGAGGAAGCCAGGCGGCTCTCCGAGTTGAGCCTTCGGGTTGCCAAGGCCTGCGGGGAAGAAATGGAACGGCGCCGCTGGTATGCGGCCGGCGCCATGTTCGCCTGCGCCAGCGAGTCGGTCGACACGCCACGCCCGCTGGTGAAACGACTGGCGGTGAAGCTGGAGCAGGCGTTACGAGGCTTGAGCGAAGACTCCGAGGTGAACGAACGAAGTCGATGCGCGCTCATCCTGGACCTGGAGATGCTCAGCGCCCTCCTGCGACGGAATTCCGGACGCCGGGATGGCGACGAGGAGCCCGAGCTTCCGTTCAGGGCGGATCCGACTGCCCTGGAATCCGCCTTCGAGCGACTGGCGGACATGCCCTTGACTCCCCGCGAGCTGTTGGCCCAGGTCGCCGACGCCTTTCTGGTGGACGGAAAGTACGATTGCTGGCTCGAAGCCCGTCAGCTGGGCGAGCGCCCGGAGCCCACGGAATCACTTCGTGCAGCGGTGACGCGCTGGAAGACACTCATGGCGGATGGCAGCGGAATCACGCCGGGCTCGGGCGCGAGCACCCACTTCGCTCAGGCCCAGGCCGCGCTTCGCCGCATCGAAGGCGCGCTTGAACCCGGTAACGGAGTCGGTGACCGCCAGGTCCGGATCTCGGGCATTCCTGTGGACGAAGCTCTGCTGGAGCACCTCGACCTGATGGCGCGGGAAATCCGCGGCGCACGGTCCCGAGCCGAGGCCAATCTCGGCAGCCTGAGGGGCGGTCTGGCGGACATGGAGCGCACCATTCGCACCCTGCGCTCGCAGCTCGAATCCCTCGAGGTGGACGCCCACGCCGGCGCGCCGTCCGCGACGGAGTCCGGGGCCAGCGTGCAGTCGAAATTCGATGCGCTGTCTCGCGGCATCGAGGAACTGGCCGGATTGAAGGACGCGCTCCAGTCGCTCACCGAGGAGACCGAATCCGCGCTGGCCGCCCAGGCCGGCGAGGATGCCGAGCTCGAGCACGGGCTGTTGAAAACGCGAATGATGCCGGTGGGCGCTCAGTTCGAAGCCTTATGCCAGCGTGTCCAGCTGACCGCTTCCAGGTGTGGCGTGGCGGCAACGCTGAGCGCCCGCGGTGCAGAAGTGGCCCTGGAGCGAAGCCAGGCCGATGCCCTCACCCGTGCGCTCGATCTTCTGCTGGAAGCCTGCGTGCGCGAGGGTCTGTCCACAAGCGTCTCGCCGGCGGGAACGGAATCCGTCGCGAAAAGGATCGAGCTCGATGTTTCTCAGCCTCGATTCGACGTCCGCGTGGACATCTCCTATCGAGGCGCGCCGCTTTCTCCCGCTGCGCTTGCGGCGGTGGCGCCGGCCATGGACGCACTCGGGGCAGTCATCGAGAGCAGCTCAGACGGCGACGGTCTGGCGCGGTTGAATCTCCTGATTCCGGCGCCGCCGCAGCCCATGGACCTGTTGCTGGTGGAAGTCGGCGGGGATCGTTTTGCGCTGCCGCTGATGGATGTTTCCGGCGTATCGCGGGCTCCCGAGCCAGTCGCTGCCGCGGAGGGCGAAAGCGGGTATCTGAAGGTGGAGGACAAGTTCTATCTCCTGGTTTCTCTGGCGGAAGCGCTCGATCTCGAGCCGACGTACGCCGGCGGCCCGACATGTGTTCTCTTCGCCCGCGGCGGGTCGCTGCTGGCATTGCGGGTGGACGCGGTCATCGGCCGCGAGCGCATGCTGGTGAGATCCCCCGGACCGCTGCTCCGGTCCAACCCGTGGGTGCTGGCAGTGGTCGTTGAGGCGCTGGCCGCTCCTACCCTGGTGCTCGACCTGGAGCCGCTCGAAACCCGCAAAGCGTCAGGATGGGCGTGAAAGATCGCCGCACAGAAGCTGCAGCGCGGTAAGGGCTGCCACCGCCGCGGTCTCGGTGCGCAGGATCCGTGGTCCGAGGGCAAGCGGGCGGAATCCCGATCGCGCTACCCGTGTCATCTCGGCGTCGCTGAAGCCTCCCTCCGCGCCGATAAGCAGCGCCACTCGTTCCCGCGGCTCGAGATCGCCCGGCGAGAGCGTCGCTTGGGGTGAAAGAACGAATCCAGCCGCGCGGGAATCGAATTGTTTCTCCAGCCACTCGTCGAGGCTCGCGATCGCTTCGATGCGCGGCAGCCGGGTACGTCCGCACTGCTGACATGCGTTGACCGCAATGCGTTGCCAGTGCTCGAGTCGACGCAGCCGCCGCGGCTCATCAAGCCGCACCACGCTGCGTTCGGTGGTTACCGGCGCGATGCAATGGACTCCGAGCTCAACGGCTTTCTGCACCGTGAAGTCCATGCGTTCGCTGCGGGAAAGGCCCTGTACCAGAGTGATATTCAGCGGCGACTCGCGCTCGGTCGGTATGAAGGCGCCGACCCGCGCCTCCACCGCGTTGCGCGCCGACCGCTCAACGCGGGCCGGGTACTCACCGCCGCGACCGTCGAAGACTATGAACTCCGCGCCGGCCTCGAGGCGTAACACTTTTCCCAGGTAGCGCGCCTGCTCCCCCTCCAGGCGAATACGCTCGCCCTCCCTGAGCCTTGAATCGAAATAGAGTCGAGTCTTACGCATGGTTCGAGCCGGTGCCCGCTAGTGGGCAACCGCGATTTCGATGCCCTGCCACGCGGTTTCGGCCAGATGATCGATCTGCTCGGGGGTGATCACGTAGGGAGGCATGAAATAGACCACGTTGCCGAGCGGCCTCAATAAGACGCCGCGCTCGAGAGCGTGCCGGTAGACGTGCAGACCGCGACGCTCCTGCCAGGGAAACGGAGTCTTGTTGTCCTTGTCTTTGACCATTTCGATTGCCAACGTCATGCCGCGCTGGCGCACGTCTCCGACATGCGGATGCGATCCGAAGCCTTCGGTGGCCCGCTGCATCCTTTCGGCAAGCACCCGGTTGGTTTGGATGACGTCATCGCTCTCGAAGATATCCAGGGTGGCCAGCGCCGCGCGGCACGCCAGCGGATTGCCCGTGTAGCTGTGGGAATGCAGAAAGCCCGTGAGCTTTTCGAAGTCGTCGTAGAAGGCCTGATATACATGCTCGGTGGTGAGTACGACCGAGAGCGGCAGGTAACCGGCGGTGAGCCCCTTGGAAAGACACATGAAGTCCGGGCTGATCCCGGCCTGCTCGCAGGCGAACATCGTCCCGGTGCGGCCGAAGCCTACCGCGATCTCGTCGGCGATAAGGTGGACCTGATGACGGTCACAGGCCTTCCGCAGCAGGCTCAAATAATGAGGATCGAACATGCGCATGCCGCCGGCGCACTGAATCAGCGGCTCGACGATAACCGCGCAGGTTTCCTCCGCGTGGGTCTCGAGCAAGGTTTCCATCTGCTCGAAGATCCTCGCGGCGTGTTCGGCGGGCGTGGTTCCCCGCTCACGCAGGAACGCATCCGGCGTGGGCGCGCTTATCGCCCGCATCAGAAGCGGATCGTAGGTTTCCTTGAACAGGGCGACGTTGCCGACCGCCAGGGCACCCAGCGTCTCTCCGTGGTATGAATTTTCCAGGGTGATGAAGCGGTGCTTTCCGATTTGACCGAGATTGCGCCAGTAGTGGAAGCTCATCTTCAGCGCCACTTCGACCGCGGACGAGCCGTTGTCCGCGAAAAAACAGCGCGTCAGCCCTTCTGGCGTCAGCCTTACCAGGCGTTCGCACAGCTCGACCACGGGCTCGTGACTGAACCCGGCCAGGATGACGTGCTCGAGCTTCTCCAGCTGGTCGCGGACGGCTGCATTGATGCGCGGATTGGCGTGGCCGAAGAGATTGACCCACCAGGAACTCACCGCATCGATGTAGCGGTTCCCTTCGAAATCCTCCAGCCAGACTCCTTCGCCCCGTTTTATCGGAATGGGGGGAAGTGTTTCGCAGTCCTTCATCTGCGTGCAGGGGTGCCAGAGGACGCGAAGATCGCGCTCAATGAGCGCCGCGTTTTTTGTCGTCATAAATGATCAACCTTGGTTGCACGTCATTTCTAGGGCCGGGTCGCAGCGCCGAGGGATTCACCGGCCGGTCATTCTTTCATGCACGGCCGTCGGCAACTTCAATTGCATCGCCCGGTCTCAATTCTATCAACAGGAAGCAGCGGTATATTCCGGGCCGTCTGATCGGATTCACGGCATTGGGGCGAAAGTCGTTCCACTGTATAGTCGGAACGTGAACAGCATCTACCGGGCGCTGGATCGAGGGGTTATCGATCTTACCCTGCCGCGACGGGTTTCGTGGCTCGCCCCGGGATCGAATATCGGGCGTTCCGTTCATTAACCGGAGATTTTTCATGAAAGCAGTAACCCGCGCCGTGCTGGTTCTCGCGCTGGTGTCAGCGGCGAGTTTCGCCGACGAGAGCAAGAAGCTCGAATCCAACGTGCAGAAATTCAGCTATGCCATCGGACTTCAGCTTGGCGATAACCTGAAGAAGCAGGGAATACTCGACCTGGACGAGGAAGCGGTGGCGCTGGGCATTCGCGATTACCTCGACGGCAACGATCTGAAGCTCACTCCGGACGAAGTTCAGCAGGCCGTGGCGGCCTACCAGCAGGAGATGATGGAGG
>DATIPL010000439.1:0-7269 GCA_035471965.1 Gammaproteobacteria bacterium | reverse complement strand
GGCGTGGCGTCTTTGAGGCGAGTCGGGTTCGACCACGGCGAAATCACCCCGTGGCTCACGGGGTGGCTGAAATGCGCCCCGTGCCGCAGCGAGCTTGTCGAAGAATACGCTCATGTCGACGGCAAGGTCCTTGATCACGCTCAGGTTACGCAGCGGTTCGAGTTTCAGCTTGCCGTCGGTGGCAACCCGGGTGACGTGAGTGCGGCAGGTCCACCGCGGAACGCCGTTTACGGTCATGGCGCAGGAGCCGCACATGCCTACACGGCAGGCGAAACGATAGGAAAGCGTCGAATCCAGGTGCCGCTGGATGTATGTCACCGCGTCCAGCACCGTCTGGTTTTCCCGTCGCGGCACCGGGTATTCGACCAGTTGACCCTCTGCAGTGCCGCGCCAGACGGAGACTTGGAGAGTGGCTTCGGTGGGCATGGTTGGTAATCGTTTAGCGCCGACGGCCTTTGAGAGGATTGTGGAAAAAGTGATTCGTGATTAGTGATTAGCGGCGCCGTGGCAGTTTTCGAAATCCGTCAGTAATTTGAAACGTCGGAACTACCAAAATTTGACACGAAACAATTCAGATCGCTGAGGCAACTAATCACCAATCACTAGTCACCTATCACTTTCCACGACGTTCGGCCCAACCCCTTATATCACCAGCGCTGTTTCTCCTAAGCGCTTTGGTAAAGCTTCGTCATCACAAACTCGCGGTGGCCGAGGGATTCCGCGCAGGTGAGACGGCCGTTGCAGGTGCGGATCATGATGTCGATTAGCGCGTCACCGGCCTGGTCATAATTCATTTCCCTGCGCAGTATTCCGGATACGTCCAAATCGATGTGCTCGCTCATCTCGCGCGCCGTGCGCGGATTCGCGGTCAGTTTGATCACCGGCTCGATGGGGTTGCCGATGACGTTGCCCTGTCCGGTGGGAAATACGTGCACGGTGAAGCCGGCGGCAGCCTGCAGGGTGACGCACTCGGCGGCCGCCGACGAGGTATCCATGAAATAAAGGCCCGGGCCTTTTCGCGGCTCCTCGGCAGGTTTGAGCACGTCGATGTACTTGGTTTTCTTGCCGATCTTTTCCAGGTTGCCGAAAGCCTTCTCTTCGATAGTCGTCAAACCGCCTTCGATGTTGCCCTTGGTGGGCTGACTCTCGGACAGATCGCTGGTTTTGTGGCGTTCGATCACGTCTTGGTAAGCGTTGAACGTGTCCATGAACTTCTTGCCCACGGCCCTGGACGCCGCGCGCGACATGCACACTTCTTCCGCGCCGGTGATCTCGGAGGTCTCGCCGAAACATTGCAGGACGCCGACAGGGTCCAGCTTGTCCACCAGGTTACCCACCGTAGGATTGGCGCCGAGACCCGAAGTGGTGTCGGACTCCCCGCACTTGTGTGAGATCCAGAGATCGGACACGCGACACTCCTCGCGCCTGATCTCCGAGGCCCACTGAACGTACTTCTGTGCCAGGCGCGAAGCGGCCTCGATAGTCTTTAGATCGCCGTTGCGTTCGATGGCGAAGCCCTGCACCGGCTTTCCGGTGCGGCCAATACCGTCTACGACACGCTTGGTCCAGCCGGGCTCGATACCGATGACTACGCAGGCGGCGACGTTGGGGTTGCTCCCGGTGCCGATGAGGGTACGAAAGTGCAGCTCCAGATCCTCGCCGAACTGCAGCCGGCCGTAATGGTGCGGCAGCGCCAGGGTGCCCTTGATGTTGTTGGCCACCGCCTCGCAGGCGGCGTTTGAAAGATCGTCCAGCGGCAGAATGACGACGTGATTGCGGATTCCTACACGGCCGTTTTCGCGACGGTAGCCGTAGAATTTGAGGTCCGCGTAGCCGTTTCGCCTCCGCGCTCCGGTCTTCTTCGCCGCGGCGACCTTCTTCTTTTTTGATTTCCTGCTTGCAGCGGCTGCTCGCTTTTTGCTCATGTTCACCACCTCTTGGTCTTGGTGTTGTGGACGTGCACGTGGTCGCCTTTTTTGATCACGGAAATGGTGCGGCCGATATCATGTCCATATTTCTGCACGGTCGCGCCCTTTTTCATATCCGTGAGCGCGACCTTGTGTCCGATGGGGATGTTGTTTCGGGCCGTCACCGTGATCGTCTCGTCGGTGTCCATAACCCAGCCGGAGAGCTTTTGCCCTTTTCTGATGTCCTCGACTACCGCGACGCCCACCGAATCCTGATGATTGTGAACGAGGAAATGCGGCTTTCTTATCGACTGATTCACGCTTGCTCCTTCCCGGTTTCTGAAGACGGGGACCTCTGCCGGGTATCATACCTAAGTGCAAAGACGGCTGCTTCGCGCATGGCTGCATGCTCGAGGAAGCCAGAAAGTCGACAGATTGAAGCGGCCCTCGCGAGCTCGAGTTCAACGCGCCGGCTCGAAACCCGCCGGCAAAACCCTCACCGGCGTCGGCTCGGGCAGGGGCATTCCCAACTCACGCATTACTGCGCGAAGGCGATCAGGGTAGTCTGTGATGATTCCGTCAACGCCGATATCGATCATCGCACGCATTTCCGCGGGCGCATTGACGGTCCAGACGACAACTTCGAGCTCCAGACCATGGGCCTCGTCCACCAGCTTCCCATCCACCTCCCCGAAGTAGGGTGACCAGATGGCGCAGCCCGACGCCTTTACCAGGCGCGGTATGGAACCGCCGAGATCGTTCACGTTCATCCCGGTCCAGGGGGAAGGCGCGCCGGCGCCACGTCCAATGTTATCGAGCCACTCCTGCTCGGAAGTGAGACAGGCGGTGGAGATCTCGGGAGCGATTGCGTGAACGTGCGCAAGGGTGCGCCAGTAAAAGGACTGCACCACAGTGCGCTCGGCGATGCCGGAGGCGCGCACCGTGGTTACCAGACGCTCGGCGAATGCCTCCGGGGGCAATGAGGGCGCTGCGCCGTCGGGACGCACCTTGGTTTCGATGTTGAAACGAAGCCTGCGGTTGCCCGCGGATGCCGCCAGCGCAGCCACTTCCTCCAGGGTCGGTATGGGCGTGCCGTCCACCGGCGTCTGATCCGGAAAACTTTTCGCATAGTCGGAATCTGGCCGGATTCTTCCTACATCGTACGCCTTGATCTCCGCAAGCGTGAGAGCGGCAATAACCGGACCCGGCGGTGCTATCCAGTCGCCGTTGGCCCCGCGGGTGAATTCTGGACTGAGCTGCGGATCATGACTCACGACGACGACACCGTCAGCAGTCACGGCGGTGTCGAGCTCGATGACGTCCACGCCGATGGAAATCGCTCTGGCAAAAGAAGGCAGGGTGTTCTCCGGCACCAGACCGCGCGCACCCCTGTGCCCCTGAATCTCCACTCCGCGCAGGCTTTCAGTCGAGGCGAGACACAGCAAGACGGCTGCCACCGCTGCTGAAGCCAGGCTCGCGCTCGGAGTCCGAGACAACTTTAAAGCTCCTCATTGACAGAAGCGTCTCACTTCAGGGCAAAGAAGATCCAGACGATACCGCGCAGCAGGTAATATGCCAGCGCGTAACAGACAGGCAGGCCAAGAAGGTAGACGAGCAGCCCGGGCATGTCGATGCGGGAGAAGAACTCCGTCGCCGCGAAGGCGTAAACCCACCACAGCACAACCGCGACGATCCCGGCCCGGTGACAGGCGGCAATGAGCTGAGGCGAAGGCCCGGGCGGCGGCTTGGACTGCGACGCCAATGATCCCTACCGCCGGCGTCAGCGGGTCGAGTCCAGATCGGCGCTCAAGCCCGAGGCCTCGATCCCGGCAATGGCGCACTTCTCGTCGTCTTCGGAGGCGGCACCCGCCACGCCTACGGCGCCCAGCACGCGGCCGTCAGGGCCCCGGACCAAGACGCCGCCCGGAAGCGGAACGATCCGTTCCCGCGCGCTTCCGCCCAGGGTGTTGATGAAACCGCGCTGAAGGGCGTCGCCTGAATATCGCTCGGCGAAATGGCGCGAGCTCGCCCCGAGTGCGAGGGCGCCCCAGGCTTTGGCCTGGCATACCGTCGCTCGCAGAAAGGCCACGCCGTCCTCCCGCTGCATGGATATGAGGTGGCCTCCAGAGTCGAGAACCCCCACGCTCACGGGCGGGAGTCCGAGTTCGCGAGCCTTGGCCAGCGCGGCTTCGACGACGGCCTCGGCCTGGGATAAGCTGATGTTCATTTTCCGACGGATGCAGATGGCTCAGAGCGGCAACCGGATGGGGTTAATATAACAAGCTTCCTGCCGATCCAACGATCTGCCGAAGAATCGATCAGCGAGTCAGTTCAATGCCCCGGGTCGTGTTTACCGAAAACCTGAAGCGACACGTGGATTGCGCTCCCGCCCAGGTGGCAGGCACGACCGTCGGCCAGGCGCTGGGGAATGTATTTGAGAATAATCCAAGACTGGAGCGCTATGTTCTCGACGACCAGGGCGCCCTTCGGAAGCACATGCTCGTGTTCGTGGACGGGTCACCGGCAAAGGACCGGGTTCGTCTCTCGGATCGGGTTGAAGAAAGCAGTGAGATTTTCGTCATGCAGGCGCTGAGTGGCGGCTGAAAGGATTAGCGATGGCAAGCAAGCTGTTGGTAGCAACGCGCAAGGGTCTCTTCTCCGTGGAGCGGGGGAAAGCGTGGCGAATCACCGCCGTGGATTTTCTCGGGGACAACTGTTCCGCCGTGCTCGAAAACCCCGTCAACGGCACGATGCTGGCGGCGCTGGATCACGGTCACTTCGGCGCCAAGCTCCACCGCTCCACTGACGGCGGTAAGAGCTGGCACGAGATCGAGGCGCCGAAGTATCCCCCCAGATCGGAAGATGAGGAAGACTGGGTGGACATGCACGGGCGCACTATTCCGGACAGCCTGGTGCTGGTCTGGTGCCTGGAGGCCGACCATCCGGACCGTGCCGACGGGGTCTGGTGCGGCACGGTGCCGGGCGGGCTGTTTTACTCTGACGACCGCGGGGATACCTGGCGCCTGGTGGAGAGCCTCTGGGATCACCCGCTGCGGCGGCGCTGGTTCGGCGGCGGCATGGACTATCCGGGAATTCATTCCGTTTGCATCGATCCCGGAGACCCCGGCCGTATCAGCATCGGGGTATCCTGCGGTGGAGTATGGGTGAGCCGCGATGCGGGTGAGAAGTGGGAATGCGTCGGCGAGGGCTGGCGCTCGGATTACCTGCCCCCGGAACTGCTGGGAGATCCGGCGATCCAGGACGTACACCGACTCGGCCAGTGCGGCGCCCGACCCGACGCGCTCTGGGTGCAGCATCATAACGGAATCTTCCGTTCCGTCGACGGCGGGCAGCATTGGACCGAGCTCGAGAACGTCTCTCCTTCGGCTTTCGGTTTCGCCCTGGCGGCGCACCCCTCGGATCCGGACACGGCCTGGTTCGTGCCGGAGATCAAGGACGAGCGCCGCATACCCGTGGACGGAAGGCTGGTTGTGAACCGCACCCGGGACGGCGGACGGAACTTCGAAACCCTGTCCCGCGGGCTTCCCCAGGAACACGCCTACGATCTCGTCTACCGGCATGGCCTGGCCGTGGACGCGGAAGGGAAAGTGCTTGCCATGGGAAGCACCACGGGTTCTCTGTTCCTTTCCGACGACGCCGGGGAAAGCTGGCAGTGCGTGTCCACCCATCTGCCGCCCGTGTATGCGCTTCGCTTCGTAGAAAGCAGCGGTTAAGAGGAGCGCGCGCTGAATTTTCGCCCGCTTGGACGAGCAGATCTGTCGATGGCAAGAAGAACTGTTGATCCGGCCCGACTGCGCGAGTGGCTGATGGATGGTGCGGAGCTGGCGCTGTTCGATGTGCGAGAAGAGCTGGTTTTCGGCAGCGCGCACATTCTCTACGCAAGCTGCCTCCCGCTCAGCCGGCTCGAGCTCAAGGTGGCCGCGCTCGCGCCCAGGCGGTCCGTGCGGATGGTGGTCTGCGACGGCGGTGAAGGACTCGCCGAGCGCGCCTCGGCGCGCCTCCAGCTTCTGGGATACACCGACGTCAGCGTGCTGGAAGGGGGTACTCCGGCGTGGAGCGACGCGGGCTTCGAGCTTTTCAGCGGCGTCAACGTCCCCAGCAAGGCCTTCGGCGAAATGATAGAGCACGAGTACGGGACGCCGTCAATCGGCGCCGGTGAGCTCAAGTCGAGGCTCGACCGAGGCGACAGCGTCGTGGTGCTCGACAGCCGGCCGTTCCCCGAATATCACGCGCGCAATATTCCCGGTGGGATCTGTGTTCCCGGGGGAGAGCTGGTATATCGCCTGGGGGATCTGGCCCGCGGCGACAACGCGCTGGTGGTGGTCAACTGCGCCGGACGCACCCGCAGCATCATCGGCGCGCAGTCGCTGATCAACGCCGGGGTGCCGAATCGGGTGGTGGCGTTGCGAAACGGCACCATGGGCTGGCACCTCGCCGGGCAACCCCTGGAAACCGGCATGACCCGGCGCGCGCCCGATGTGTCGACGGCAAATCTGACGATCGCAAAGCAGCGCGCCCGATCCGTGGCCGAACGTTACCGCGTCGAGGCGGTCGACGGCAAGGACCTGAAACGTTTCCGTGCGGAGCGAGAACGCCGCTCGCTGTTCATTCTCGACGTGCGGAATCCGGAGGAGTACGAGGCCGGTCATCTTCCCGGCTCCCGCTCCGCTCCCGGCGGTCAGCTCGTGCAGGAGACGGATCAGTTCATCGGCACGCTGGGCGCCCGCGTAGTGCTGGTGGATAACGATGGCGTGCGCGCAACGATGGCGGCGTCGTGGCTGATACACATGGGCTGGAGCGAGGTTTGTGTTCTGGATCATGCTTTCGAAGACGCAGAGCTGATTACCGGACCCGAGGCGGTAGAGGCCCTCGGGCTGGCCGAGACGGAGACGACGGAAATCTCGCCCGAGGCGCTCAACGATTCACTTTCAAACGACGCGGCCAGCGTAATTGACGTAGGTCTGAGCCGGAATTACCGCGAAAGACACGTCCCCGGCGCGTGGTTCGCTCTCCGGGCCCGCTTCGAGCAGACCCTTCCCTCTCTCGATCTGCGAAAGCTCGTCGTCATCACATCCGAAGACGGCGTGCTCGCCCGCCTCGCGGCGCAGGAAGCCGCGATCGCCAGCGGACGGGAGGCGCGCGTGCTTTCAGGCGGGACCGGGGCCTGGGGTGAGACCGGGCTGCCGCTGGAGTCGGGGGCCACGCGCATGGCCGACCCGGCCGATGACATTTGGCTGAGACCTTATGAAAAGGATTGGGGCGTCGAGCAGGCGATGCAGGACTATCTCACCTGGGAAGTGGCGCTGGTGGAGCAGATCGAGCGCGACGGCACGGCGAGGTT
>DATIPL010000438.1:0-3275 GCA_035471965.1 Gammaproteobacteria bacterium | reverse complement strand
GATGTTCCTGCCGGATCGCTTCATTCGCGGCACCTGCCCGAGATGCAAGGCCCCCGAGCAATTCGGTGACAGCTGCGAGGTCTGTGGAAGCACCTACGGCCCTTCGGAGCTCCTCGACCCGGTATCCGTCATTTCAGGGGCGACCCCGGTAGAGCGTGAGTCCGAGCATTACTTCGTTCAGCTCGGGCACTTCGAACATTTTCTGCGCGCCTGGGTAGCCGGCCACGACCAGGGCGCAAACGGGCGAGAGCGAGTTCAGCCGGAAATCGCCAACAAGCTCGAAGAGTGGTTCGAAGCCGGGCTCAAAGACTGGGACATATCCAGGGATGCGCCGTACTTCGGTTTCGAGATTCCCGACAAGCCTGGAAAATTCTTCTACGTCTGGCTCGATGCGCCAATCGGTTACATGGCAAGCTTTCGGAATTTATGCGACCGAAGTGAAGGGCTCGACTTCGACTCATACTGGAAACCCGGCGGCGATACCGAGGTGGTTCACTTCATCGGTAAGGATATCGCGTACTTTCATACCCTCTTCTGGCCGGCGATGCTGCACGGCGCCGGCTTCCGCACGCCGGATGCGGTTTATTGTCACGGTTTTCTCACGGTGAATGGTCAAAAGATGTCCAAGCGCCGCGGCACCTTCATCATGGCGCGAACCTATCTCGACCACCTCAATCCGGAGCATCTTCGCTACTATTTCGCCTGCAAGCTCGGCGACGGCATAGACGATTTGGATTTGAGCGTCGGTGATTTCGTCAAGCGGGTGAACTCGGATCTTGTAGGTAAGGTGGTGAACATCGCGGCGCGCTGCGCCGGGTTCATCAGCAACAAATTCGGTGGCCGGCTGTCGGACGTTCTGTCGGAGCCGCAACTTTACGCGGAGACCGCGGCCGCGGCCGAACGAATCGGTGCGAGTTACGACGCCCGCGAGTTCGGCAAGGCGGTTCGCGAGATTATGGCGCTCGCCGACCGCGCCAACCAGTTTATCGACGAGCGCAAGCCCTGGGTGATGGCGAAGTCCGCGGAGACCGCGGACGAAGTTCAGGCCGTATGCACCACGGGGCTCAATTTGTTTCGGCTGCTCATGATCTACCTCGCGCCCATTCTGCCGCGCACGGCGGAGAAAGCAGGTAGATTTCTCGATTGCGATACGCTGCGGTGGGACGATATTGACCAGCCGCTGCTGAAGCACCGAGTCAATGCCTACGAGCCGCTGCTGACCCGGATCGATCTCGACAAGGTGAATGCCATGATCGAAGCATCGAAAGAGGTCGCACAGGCGTCCTCGTCATCCGCCGCCGAAAAAAGTGACGTTGAGGCGATACAGATTGACTTCGAGCAATTCGAACAGATCGATCTCCGGGTGGCGCGAATCGACGCCGCGTCGGAAGTCGACGGCGCCGACAAGCTGCTCAGGCTGGAACTGGACCTCGGTGGCACGCGTCGCACCGTCTTCGCCGGCATCAAGGCCGCCTATCATCCTTCGGATCTGGTAGGACGAATGACCGTCGTGGTCGCCAACTTGAAGCCGCGCAAGATGCGCTTTGGGACGTCCGAGGGTATGGTGCTTTGCGCCGGCCCCGGGGGGAAGGATCTGTGGCTTCTGAGCCCGGACAGTGGGGCAAAGCCGGGGATGAGGATCAAATAAGGAACACCCGACCGGTGACCAGGAACGTGCTGCCAATCAGCTGCCAGATGTCACATCGGAGAGCGTCGGATTTGTTGCCCAATCCGAGTCGTTGAGCTCCGCCAGTGAATCGATTGCTCGTAGACCAGATTGACGCCCTGCTTCCGCAGACCCAGTGCACCCGCTGCGGCTATGAGGACTGCCGCGCCTACGCCCAGGCCGTGGCAGACGGGCGGTGCGATATCAACCGTTGCCCCCCCGGGGGCTCCGGCACCATTGAGCGGCTCGCGGTGTTGCTCCGGCGCAGCCCGTCGCCAATCGACCCCGAGTGCGGTCGGGAGGAGTCGCGCCGGACAGCGGTGGTGGATGAAGCCTGGTGCATTGGCTGCCGGCTTTGCATCGAGGCCTGTCCGGTGGACGCCATCGTCGGGGCGCCCAAGCGCATGCACACCGTGATCGAAGCGGAATGCACCGGCTGTGAGCTGTGCCTTCCGCCATGCCCCGTGGACTGCATCCGCATGCTGCCTGCCCGGTGCGGGCCCCGGTCCGCCGATACCTGGCGCGAGGAGCGGGCGCCGAACGCGCGCCGGCGTTATGAGTTCCGAAAACGACGCCTCGAATACGAGGCCCGAAGCCAATCACGTCGCCGTCGTCTCAGAAAGGTGCCGCCGCTCTCTGAGCGCAAAGCCGAAATCCATGCGGCCATCGCGCGGGTCAAGGCTCGTCGAGGGGCCGGTCGACCGGGTCGCTGCGGCTGATCGCCGACGACAGACTGCGGGCGGGAATCGGCGTGAACCGAACCAAGCGGCTGCAGCTGTTCCAGCGATTCAGCAGACGTGAGCCGAATCCTGCCACCGAGCTCGAGTACTCCACACCTTTCGAGCTTCTGGTTGCTGTGGTGCTCTCCGCTCAGGCCACCGACGTGAGCGTAAATAAGGCGACGCGCAAGCTGTTTTCCAGGGCCAATACGCCGGAAAAAATTCTGGCCCTGGGCGAAGCCGGGCTCAAGCGCTACATCAAGACCATCGGCCTTTTCAATTCCAAGGCGAAAAATATTATCGCCAGCTGCCGCATTCTCATCGAACGGCACGGCGGTAAAGTCCCGCGTGAGCGTGAAGCGCTGGAGGCCCTGCCGGGTGTTGGCCGCAAGACCGCCAACGTCATTCTCAATACCGCTTTCGGGATTCCGACGATCGCCGTCGACACACATATCTTCCGCGTCGCAAATCGCACCGGATTGGCTCCGGGACGAAACGTGCGCGAGGTCGAGGACAAATTGCTCCGAGTGGTTCCGGATGAATACAAGAAAAATGCTCACCACTGGCTGATTCTTCACGGCCGCTATACCTGCACCGCGCGGCGGCCGGCATGCGACGCCTGCCTCATTTCTGACCTCTGCGAGTATCCGCAAAAGAACGTTGCCTGACGCGCAAGCGCAAACGGATTTCCGGTATTCATGATTTTCCCCCGGATCGCAGCGGTCTCAGACGTTTCTTCATCGACGCCGGGCGGAAGAGGCGTGAAGGAGCGTCGCTGGAGCCACTGGAGAAAATGGTTGCCGGGATCGTCGACGAGCGTGCGGGGTACCATCCACTCCTCGTCGACGACGCGTCGGTCGACAGCGAGCTCGGCGTATGGGTGGGGAGGG
>DATIPL010000437.1:0-1883 GCA_035471965.1 Gammaproteobacteria bacterium | reverse complement strand
TTCTGCCTGGGCTATGTCTTCGCAATCGCCGAGGCGCTTTACGCTGTGCCCGACAAGACGGTCTGCTTCGAGGGCGTCTCGCCGGAGACCCTGCTGGACGCGGTGGTCAGCCACGTCGCCAACCAGCCCGCGCCGCGCGAGCAGCAGGCCGGAACCCTGGTCGCGATCGCGCTCGAGACCAGCTTTCCCTGCAAGTAGGCGCCGCGGCGGGCTGCCGGACGGGGCTCCGGGCCGGCTTGCCAGAACGCCCGGAAATCCCTAGCTTCCTGCCGAGCCGGGGCGTAGCCCAGCCTGCTAGAGTGCCTGCTTTGGGAAAATACCGGGTGCCACGAATTAGGCCTTTCGTTTCAGGTCCTTAGTATCGGCGGCGCCGGCGATTCCGGGACTATTCCGGGACTGCGCCAGCTCCATTGCGGTCCGCACGTCGTCCTTTAGGGCGTGCGCATATCGGGCCGTGGTGCCGATGTCGGCGTGGCCGAGCATCTCCTTGTGAGTACCGAAAATTAGATTCGCGCGAAGGAATGGTGCAAGCCATCGAGGTGCGCGAACCTTCGGATGTCACCCTGACGTTTCACCGGTCGTCCAGTGGGCGTATCTTTCCGCAATGAGCGGTGCGTGCGCATAGTGTTGTAGTAGTAGGAATACTCAGTTAAGACCCGCCGTAGGTGCCGTTCACTGAAGACGATCACCTGATCGAGGCACTCTCGACGGATGGATCCAATCAGACGTTCGACATATCCGTTCTGCCACGGAGAGCGTCGGGCGGTCGGACGGTCCCTGATGCCAATTGCTCGGAGGCGTCGTTTGAATACCTCGCCGTAGGCGGCGTCACGGTCACGGATGAGATACGTGGGCGACGATTCCCAGGGAAATGCCTCCGAGATCTGGCGCGAAATCCACTCCGCTGTCGGAAGGCTCGTGCCGCCCACATGGACTATAAGCCGCCGGTCATGACGCAGTATGACGAGCCCGAACAGCAGCTTGAAATTGACGGTCGGGACGACGAAGAGATCGATTGCGGCGATACCGTTCGCGTGGTTCCGGAGAAACGTCTTCCAAGACTGAGAGGGCGGGCGACGTTGCTTCACCATGTATTTGGCGACCGTTGACTGCGCAACCTCGATACCCAGCTTCAGCAGTTCGCCATGGATCCTTGGCGCGCCCCAAAACCGATTCACCAAACTGATTTCCCGGATCAGGTCCTGAACTTGCTTCGGGATCCGCGGGCGGCCTGCAACGCCGCGCGATTTCCAGCGCCAGAAGACGCGGAACCCCTGTCGATGCCACCGGACAACAGTTTCGGGACGAACAATTGTTACCGAGCCCAGTAACTCCGGCCACAGGCGATAGAGCCAGACGAACAGAAGGCGGTCGAAGCCTGTGAACCGTACTCGCTTCGACGCGGTCCGGTTGAGGATGTTCACCTGATGTCGAAGCGCGAGAACTTCGGCTTCAAGACGGGCTCGCGACTTGAACCGCGTGAGGAAAGCCGACAGCACCGATATCACAACCTCAAACATGGGACAGGATCGTTACACGATTCGGGTCGGCTACGCGATCATTACCTCGGATAGGATTTTCGGTACCCACAGGAATCCGGGATGAGGGTTTGGCGCGCACCGACGGTTCGCGTGATCATGGAGCACCTCGAACAGTGTCTCGTTCTTGAGCGGGTTGGCGACGTCCGGGGACGGCGGGTGCTGGATGTCGGATGCGGGGATGGCGACCTTGCAATCGATCTATCGAGGCGCGGCGCCCGTGTCGTCGGGATCGACTCTTCTAGCGTGATGATCAATGCCGCCAAGCAGCACGCTGAGCGCAATCCCACCAATCGACGCATCAGGTGCAGCGAAAACGTAGGTAGATTCCGATGCTGTCGTCCG
>DATIPL010000436.1:0-9536 GCA_035471965.1 Gammaproteobacteria bacterium | reverse complement strand
AGGTCCGCGATCCAGATCTCGCCGGCATCGTAGAGGCTGAATACGAAGCGCCGACCCGGCGCGTCGGTGAGTCCTACGACCTTGGATCGCTTTCCGTCGCTGCCGTAGTCCGCCGGGATCTCTGCAATCGGCTCCAGCGTGACGGCGTCGAAAATGCGCACGCCTCCTGGTTCGTAATTCGACACCGCGATGAGCGAGCCGTCCTCGGAGATGGCGCCGCCGATGCTGTTACCGGCCTGGATGACTCGCCGTACGATGCTGCCCTTCAGCAGATCGACTTTTGTCAGCCCGCCGTCACGACCGAAGACGTAGCCGTAGCGCTGGTCGCGCGAGTAGACGATGGAGGCGTGGGAGAGATCGCCCAGACCCTCGACCGTGCCCAGGCTCACGCGCGCGGTGGTGTCGACGACCTGCAGGCGACCGGCGGCGCGCTCCACCACCAGCCCGAGATCGCCGGTTCCGCGCGGTTCGCCGAAGCCGAGCAGAAGCGTCGCCGTGAGCGCAACAGCGAGCGCCGCGGCGCGTTGATGTCGCCTGCTGGAGCGCTTCTGCGTTGAACAGGGTCTCACTGCACGCTGCCTGACTTGAGCGCCTCGACCAGCCAGCGCACCTCGGCCTCGCTGAGCAGGCCACTCCAGGGCGGCATTGGCGTGCCCGGTCGTCCGAAGAGGATTGTCGCCTCCAGCGCGCTCTGCGATTTGCCGTCGAGCGCCGCCGGCGTCAGCGGCGGTCCCAGTCCACCCCCCAGGCTCATGCCGTGGCAGGAGCCGCAGTCGTGGCGAAGCAGGTGAACCAGGGCGCGTTTCCGGTCGTCGGAAACGTCTCCCGCGGACGCGGCGCCGGAAAAGGCCAGCAGCGCAAGCATCAACGCGGAACGAATACCACGGCGCGCGCGCCGCGCGCCCCCCGCGGAGGACGGCTTCTCCCGGACTGGATCAGCCATGCCCCGCGCGCGCCATCGTCGTCTCCGCCCGCCGGTCGGCGGCGAACCAGTCGAGCTTCGCGGACAGCGCGACGACGTCGCCGATAATGACGACGGCCGGGGGCGCGATACCGGCGGCGGCGACGTCGTCGGGGGCCCGGTCGAGGGTTGTGAGCAGACGACGCTGACCGGCTTTGGTTCCCTCCGCCACCACTGCCACCGGCGTTGCGCCCTCGCGCCCCGCGGCTGTCAGACCGGCCCGGATGTCGAAAAGATTCGCGAGGCCCATGTAGAAGACCAGCGTCAGCTCGCGGTCGGCCAGGCTGTGCCAGTTGAGCTCGAGCGGAGTCTTGCCGCGGCAGTGTCCGGCAACCAGCTGCACGCCGCTCGCGAGCCCGCGGTGGGTGACGGGAATGCCGGCGTATGCGGCGCATGCCACCGCAGCCGTGATCCCCGGCACAACCTCGAAGGGAATTCCGTGCTCCGCGAGCTCGAGCGCCTCTTCGCCTCCGCGCCCGAAGATGAAAGGATCCCCCCCTTTCAGTCGCACCACATCATGACCGGCAAGCGCGAGCTTGACGATGATTCGGTTGATTTCGTCCTGCGGCAGGACGTGGTTGCCGGCCGCCTTTCCGACGAAGATTCGCGAGACGCCCTCGGGCACCAGGGCGAGGATCTCGTCCGACACCAATCGGTCGTAGACGACGACGTCGGCCTCGCCCAGCAGTCGCAACGCCTTCACTGTCAAGAGATCGGGATCGCCGGGGCCCGCCCCGACCAGATGCACGCGACCCACGCTGCCCATGTTGTCTACCTCCCTTTTAAGGGCTCCCGTGCCGGCGCGGCTGCGCCGGCACGAGTGCGCTGCCTCGGCTCAGTAGACGTCGTTGACCGTGTTGTAGACGTTGAACTTTCCGGTGGGCGTTATCAGCCGTTCGTGTTTGATCACGGTTTTCAACTTGCGGGTCTTGTCATCGACCACAACCAGTGCGGACTGCTGTTCCTTTCCACTCCAGACCGAGAACCAGACCTCGTCGCCGGCCTTGTTGTACTCCGGCTGAACGATGCGCTTCGGCCCCTCGCCCAGATCCGCCCAGTCCGCTATGGGCAGGACCTCGAATCCCTTGTCCAGATTGTTGACATCGAAAACGGCGATCGACTGGCTGATCTTCGGATCCGGATTGAGCGGCGTGTCGACCCAAAGGTTGCTGGACTTCGGGTGCGACTTCACAAACAGTGAGCCGCCGCCCTGACCCTTCAGCACGCGTACCACCTTCCACGCCTTGTCGGGGTGATTCTTCGGATCGGTGCCGATGAACGTCACCTTCTCGTTGCCGAGCGCGCTGGTGACCCACACCGGACCGTGCTCGGGGTCGATGAGGTTTGCGCCGCGTCCCGGGTGCGGGATCTTGTCGACATCGACGAGCGCCGTAAGCCGGCGCTCCTTGGAGTCGACGATGGCAACCTTGTCGGACTGGTTGGCCGCGGTGAGGAAGTAGCGCTTGGTGCGGTCCCAGCCGCCGTCATGGAGGAATCGCGCGGCCGGAATTGTCGTCACGCTGAGGTTATCGATGTCCTCGTAATTGATCATCAGGATCTTGCCGGTCTCCTTGACGTTGACGATGAAGTCCGGGTGCTGATGAGACGCGACGATCGCGGCGACGCGTGGCTCAGGGTGGTACTCTTGCGTGTCGACCGTCATCCCGCGGGTGGATACGATCTTCAATGGCTCCAGCGTGTCACCCTTCATGATCACGTACTGCGGCGGCCAGTAGGATCCGGCGATCGCATACTTGTCCTCGAAGCCCTTGTACTTCGACGTCTCGACCGAGCGCGCCTCCAGACCGATTTTGATAACGGCAACGTTGTCCGGTTTCTCCATCCACAGATCGATGAGATTTATCTGCGCATCGCGCCCGATTACGTATATGTAACGGCCCGAGGCCGAGGTGCGAGAGATGTGCACAGCGTAGCCGGTGTTGACGGTGTTGATGATCTGCTTGGTGTCGCCGTCGATCAGCGCCACCTGACCGGTGTCGCGCAACGTCACCGAGAACAGGTTCTCGATGTTCAAGGCGTTCATTTTCTTCTTCGGACGCTGATCCGGCGGCACCAGCACCTTCCACGTCGCGCGCATGTCGGCCATGCCGAACTCCGGCGGCTTGGGCGGATCGTGCTGCAGATAGCGGGCCATGATGTCCACTTCCTCCGGCGTCAACTCGCCGGAGGAGCCCCAGTTCGGCATTCCGGCTGGTGAGCCGAAGTTGATGAAAACCTTCAAATAATCACTGCCGCGCTGCTGCGTGATGTCCGGGGTCAGCGGCTTTCCGGTTGCACCCTTGCGCAGCACGCCGTGACAGCCGGCACAGCGCTCGAAGTAGATCTGCTGCGCGTGCTCGAACTCCGGGCGGGTCAGGTTCGGCGCCCCGGGCGTGATCACCTGTTCGACCTCCTTGCCGGGGGTCGGCGCGCCCATATAGGCCTTCTCGCCCTCGGTGGTTTTCGGGTGATCCGAGGCCTGGGCGAGCGCATTGGTTGCTGGCAGGGCGAGCAGCAGCGCGGCGAGGCCGCTGAACGCGGCAGCCGTCAGACGAGCGGAATCGATCATGGCCTGATCTCCTGTTTCTCGGATTGGAAGCTGGATCGGCCCCAAACCTAAACCGCGTCGCGCCAGGGGTAATTGACCTTGGTCAATATGCCTGAATCTTGGGGCGTCAGCGCAGCGGCAGCTTATCGAGCGTGCGGCCGTGCTTCTCGGCGCGCTTCCGACGCTCCACCAGAGGAGGGCACTTGTAGGGATCCCAGAAGATGACCTGGCAGTCGAGGCAGTAATGGCACTCGTTGGCGTCGATCTCGCCGGTCGGCCGGATTGCCTGAGACGGGCATTCCGTGGCGCAGGTCTGACAGGGGCGGCCGCACTCCTTGCGCCGTCGGAGCCAGTCGAAAATGCGGAAGTGGCTCGGGATGGTCAGCGCCGCGCCGAGCGGACACAGGTACTTGCAGAAGAACTTGCCGTTGAACGCCGAGATCGCGACCAGTCCGAGAGCATAGGCGACGAACGGCCAGGGGCGGTCGAGGCGAAGGGCGAACACGGTCTTGAAGGGTTCGACCTCGGCGAAACGCACCGCATCGGGCAGCGACTGCAGCGACAGACCGAACAGAGCCAGCAGAATGACGTATTTGACCGCAACCAGCCGCTCGTGCACGAGCGCCGGAAGCGGCAGCTGCGGGACGCGCATGCTCTGCGCGGCCTTGTTGACGAGCTCCTGCAGCGCCCCATAAGGGCAGAGCCAGCCGCAGAAGACGCCGCGTCCCCAGAGCAGCAGGGACACCGCGACGAAGGACCAGAGCACGAAGATCAGCGGCTCGATTAAGAAAATGTCCCAACGGAAGTCGCGGACGGCTGCGTGCAGGAATGTCAGCACGTTGACCACGGAGAGCTGGGCAAGGGCGTAGACGCCTATGAACAGCAGCGTATAGAACAGAAACGCGATGCGAAGCGTGCTGACCAGGCGCCGGTAGCGGGTGAGCCAGTCCTGAAGGAAGAGGATGACGGTCAGCACCAGCAATCCGACGCCCAATAGCCACAACCGCGGGGTGCGCTCGGCCCAGACTTCTTTCCAGATGGGTTCGAGCGCGGTCGCCCCGGCCTGCGTCGCTTCGGGCGGCCGCGCGGCCGCCATGCGCTCCGTAGCAGCCGCGACTTGCGCCTCGGCATCGGGCGCGAGGGGCAGTCCACGAGACTCGGCCACGGCCTCGACCGAGCGCAGGATCGATGCGTTCAGCACCATCATGGTAATGGTTGCACCGCTGATGCCGTCCAGGACGACCGTATCCGGACGCTCCCGGCCACCGATCTTGAACTTATCGCTGACGCTGCGGCCGGCGTACTGCGCGGTAAAAGCGGAGAGCGCGTCGTCGGTGACGCCGATGACGAGGATGGGTTCTTCGTGGTCGACGATCTCCGCGCCGCGGATCACGCCCGCGGTATCGATGCCAACGAGCACGCTGATGGGCTTGCCGGAGTAGGCCGGAATCGGCGCCACCTGGTTGGTCAGCAACACGTAACCCATCAGGCGGCCGCCGCGCCCGATCTCGGCGGCCGGCGGCGTGCCGGAGAGGGCGCCGACGTGGTCGGCATTCGGGAACATGTTCCGCGCGCGCTCGGCGTAGGCGGGCTCCGCTGCGACAGGCGCCGCCGATATCAGTGCCATTGCCGCAATCGCGAGCGCGCGCGAAACGGAAAACCGGGCGCGGTGAAGGATCATGAACATACGCCCGGAAAGCTTGCCGCCCTTGGACCCATTCGGCAATCAGGCCATTTCGGGGCTCTTAAGGCCTTGATTTGAATCAAAGCGGGCGGCCCGCCGAGGCGGGCAGGGAAGCGTCGTGGCGTTGCGGTGGAACGGAAGCGGACCCGCGGCCCGTATCGGGCGACGATTTCCGTGTGCCCGGGCGCCATACTTTCGCGATATCGTGGAAAAACGTCCGCCGTTTTCAGCCGGCTAATCCTTCCGCTTGTAGCCGGTCACCATCGATGCCACCAGATTTTCCCGGTGCACCACGCTTGCGAATAGGACTCCGGCGACGTGCAGCAGAACGAGAACGAGCATCAGGTTTGCCAGCGTCTCGTGGATCTCCTCCCAGAAGCCGCCCTCTGCGCTTTCCCGATCGTCGCGCTCTTCCGCCTCCTCTTGCTCTCGCTTGCGGCCTTTTTCGACTTCGTTTCCAGCGACGGCGGGCACAATCGCCTCCGGGGACAGGCCGGCGAGGGGTCCCGCGTTCTCCTCGACGGCGTAAAGCTCGAGTCCGCTCCACACGGTGGCCGCCAGTCCCAGGAGCAGCGCCAGGACCATCGCTCCGCCGGCGGGGCTGTGCCCGAGGTAGCGCCTGGCGCGAAACGAGAACAGATCGAAGAGGTAGCGCCGGACCACGCCGGGGGCGTAGACGAAGTCGCTGAAACGTGCGTGTCGCGGGCCGACGAAGCCCCACAGCACCCGCAACACCACCAGCGCGCCCAGCGTATAGCCGGCCCAAACGTGCAGGCTCAGGAAGTCGTCCTCGGTGAAGTAGGCAACGAAGAAGGCAGACACCAGGATCCAGTGGGCCAGGCGGACGAACGGGTCCCAAATCCGGATCCGCTTCTGCTCCCGCAGCTCCGAGGGGGCTCGAGTGGACGTCGCGCTCATTGGCCTGCGAAGCCTGGAAAACGGTCGCTGGCAAACTGCTGATGGCAGGCGGCGCAGGTTGCGAGCATCGCGCTGAACTCCGTTTGTTGGCCGGACCGGTCGCCTGCTCGGGCAGCGGCGGCCAGCGCCCCGGCGCGCGCATGCAGATCCTTGTCGAGGGAAACGAATGCCGGCGGTAGCGTACGTTTCAATATCTGCCGTTCTTCTTCGGTCATCGATTGCGCCATGATGAAGCTGTCGTGGATCGACTGGGCACGGATCGCAACGACGTCGTCCTGCCCCATGACCAGGGCGTCCAGGATGTCCTGACTCGCCTGGCGGACGGCGATCATCTCCTGCTGCAAGAGCTGCCGCAGCCTTGGCGGCAATTGCGGTCCCACGGGCTCGTCGGCGTGAGCAACCGCGCCCACCAGCAGAGCCGCTGCCAAGCCGATCATCGGTAGGCGCCGAAGGACTGTTTGATCCATGGGTCGTCTCCTCGCTCGAAAGGCGCTCGAGTGCTGTCGATTCGCTTCACATGAGAAACCTCAAGACCCGTCCCGGCACTGACCGGCGTCAATCGTCGGAGGAATGGATGAAATAAGTCGCGCGGGAACATGAAAAGACCGGCCCCCTGTCTCGCGGGCCGAGGCGTCGCAACGCTCGAGTCAGTGGATGAAAAACAAAGCGCCGATGCCGGTGCCGTAGATCAGGATCACGAGCAGACTTTCGAATCCGATGTTGGCGAAGCCGTAAGTCTCCCGTCTGAGCAGTCCCAGTAGAACGACGGCGGTCAGCAGCAGGGTGAGGCTGATCACGAACTGCTCCGGGGGCCCGATGGCGTGGTAGATGGAGCCTTCCCGGTAGGCGCCGTCGGACAGGGCCAGGAACAACACGTCGAAGGTGTTGCCACCGATGATGCCGCCCACGGCGAGGGTCAGCGCCCGCCGCTGCACCGCCGCCAGGGTGGTCACGAGCTCCGGCAGCGACGTCGCCACCGCCGTCAGCAGCACGCCCACCAGGGTCTGGCTCAAACCTGTTCGCGTCGCCAGCGCTTCTCCGCTGCGGGCGATGACGAACCCGGCCACGGTCACTATCGCAACGAGCAACACGAAGCGCGCCAGCAGCAGCTTGAGTGGCCGGCCGCCGGCGGGCTCGTCAGGCTCGTCGGCACGGGTCTCCGGGGTCTGGGCCGGTCCCCAGAGCGGCTCCGTCTGCACGCTGTGGGCGAGACGAAGACCGAGCAGGTATCCGGCCACCAGAATGACGCTCGCGGGATGGACCTGCCACAGGGTCACGGCAGGCAGCGAAAGGGCGATGAGCGGCACGGACAGAAGCGCCATCAGCAGCCCGCACTGCACCAGGTTGGTAGCGGACGCCGCCGCGTGCTCCAGATTTGCCTGCCGGTACCAGATGTCCGCCAGCGCCAGGAAGAAAGTCTGCACCGCGATGCCTCCGACAGCGTTGCTCACGGCCAGACTGGGGAAACCGTCCGCCGCTGCGGTCACCGAAGTGATGGTTCCGGAGAGACTGGTGGCGACGCCGAGGAAGACGGCGCCGGTGAGGGCCTCGCCCAGACGGGTGCGGTCGGCGAGTCGATCGGCGGTCGACACCATCCACACCCCGGCCGTAGCGATGATCGCTGCCGCCACTGCGAACAGAGCGATCACGGAGGCCAGGGACAGGTGTGTAAAGTCGAACATCATTCAGGCCAGGGGAGGACGCCGATGCACCCGCCCCAGTCTAACGAATTGAGTCCCGGCGGCGGACGACCCGGCGATTCTCAGCGCATGAGCGGCGCCGCCGAAGGGGATTCAAGGGAAAGCCCGAAAGGAGGCAGTGATACTGTTCTTGCAGGTTCCTGTGGCCCATGCCGGTGGCAGGCATCGGCCCGAATCGGGGGCCCGGCGACAGGGCTTCGTATTCCGGGTGAATCAGGGCAGAATAGGCCCACCGCCGTCCCTCGGGGCCGGCTCCCCGCCCGCCCCGAAAGAACGACAAAGCCTGAGCGCTCCCTTCAACAAGGTGCAGCCGGGCACGACCACTGGAGGAGAGAACAATGCCTAAGCAGAAACACCTGGAGCGGGCGCTCGCCGAAGGCCGCATTTCCCGCCGCGAGTTCGCCAAGCAGATGTCCGCCCTCGGCCTTGCCGCCGCGGTGCCCGGCGCGTTTTTCAGCGCCTCGGCATTGGCTGCAACGCCTAAAAAAGGCGGTCATTTCCGCCTCGGCCTCGGCCACGGCTCCACCACCGACAGCCTCAACCCGGCGACTTACCTGGACACTTATATGCAGGTGGTCGGCAACGGACTGCGTAACGCACTGACGGAGGTCAATCCGGAAAACGAGCTGATTCCAGAGCTTGCGGAAAGCTGGGAAGCTTCTCCCGATGCCGTCACCTGGACGTTCAAGCTGCGCAAGGGGGTCGAATTCCACAACGGCAAGACTCTGGATTCCGACGACGTCGTGGCGTCGATAAACCACCACCGCAGCGAGGAGTCGGAGTCGGCGGCCAAGGCCATCCTCAAGCCCCTCGCCGACGTGAAGAAAGACGGCAAGGAGACGGTGGTGTTCACCCTGAATGAGGGTAACGCCGATTTTCCGTACATCCTGAGCGACTACCACCTGGACATGATGCCGGCGAAGGACGGTAAGGTGGATTGGAAATCAGGGATCGGGACGGGAGCGTTCACTCTCCAAAGCTACGAGCCGGGCGTGCGCACCAGCCTGAAGCGCAACCCCAACTACTGGAAACAGGGTAGAGGGCATTTTGATTCCGCTGAGGTGATCGTCATCAGTGACGTCGCCGCGCGTACCAACGCGTTGAACACTGGCGAAATCGACGCCATGGACCGCTGCGATATCAAGACGCTGCACTTGCTCAAGCGCAATAAGAACATCGAAATTATCGAGACCAGCGGCAATGCCCATTACACCTTCGCGATGCTCACCGACCTGTCCCCTTTCGACAACAATCAGGTGCGCCTCGCGCTGAAGCACGGCCTCGACCGCAAGGCTTTGCTGCAGACCATCCTGCGCGGCCACGGCTACCTGGGCAACGATCATCCCATCGGCCGCGCCAACCGCTTCCTGGCCGAGGATATTCCTCAGCGCGAGTACGACCTGGATAAGGCTAAATTCCACCTGAAGAAGGCGGGCATGAGCAGCCTGAAGGTCGATCTGAGCGCGGCCGACGCCGCCTTCGCGGGCGCCGTCGACGCCGCGGTGCTGTACAAGGAGCATGCGGCCAAGGCCGGCATCGAGATCAACGTGGTGCGCGAGCCCAACGACGGTTACTGGTCCAACGTCTGGCTGAAAAAACCCTGGTGCGCGGTGTACTGGGGCGGGCGCGCGACCGAGGACTGGATGTTCTCGATTGCCTATGCGACGGGCGCGCCATGGAACGACACCCACTGGGAGCACGCGCGTTTCAACGAGCTGCTGGTGG
>DATIPL010000435.1:0-2279 GCA_035471965.1 Gammaproteobacteria bacterium | reverse complement strand
GCCCAAAGCGCTGAAGAAAGTGCACGACTGGACGGGGCGTTACCGGCGCTTCTGGGAGTCGCGCCTCGACCGGCTTGGCAGCTATTTGGACCAGAACGAATGAAATTCGAAATCGAGCTCAGCCGGACCTATCCTCATCCGGTGCAAGAAGTGTGGCGCGCCCTCACCGACTCCGCTGCCTTGGGTGAGTGGCTCATGGAAACGGACTTCGTGCCGGAGCCCGGTCGGGAATTCCAGATGTGGTGCGAGACTGACGAAGGCCACACCGACATTTATCTTTGCAAAGTGCTGGAGATCGAGATAGAAAAACGCATGCTGTGGTCGTGGGTGCTCAAGGGCCGGGAGGGAGACGGCGCCACCACGGTGGAGTTCGTGCTCGATGCAGTGGAGGCGGGAACCCGCGTCACCATTATCCACCGCGGTGACCGCGACGAAAAGACCATCGAACGTTTCAAGGGCGGCTGGCCGGTGAAGCTCGATCAGCTGGGCGACGCTTTGCGGGGTTCTACGTAAGGCACGCCGTGTGCACCCTGCGCTGCACGGGCCATGAGCCTGTTTCAGAATTGCCGTGCCTGGCCTGACTGCGTCGAGACCGGCTCGATATGCTCATTTGCTCGAGGGTAAACTCCGCTTTTTCGCCCGTACCTGCCTTCTCTCGCCTGCGCCTGCCGTGTCTGAAGGGTGCGGGTCACCTGTGTCTCTCTGAGAACTCTTTCCACGCCTTTTCGAAGCGCTCGAGGTTTTCGCTGGTGTAGGCGACGTAATCGAAGTCCAGCGTGGAGTGGATCTCGGAGACCATGCTCCACATGCTCTCGCGCAGCAGCGAAGCGCATTTCATCGCCGCGTAACGGCGCCGGAGCTCGTCGCTTAGCGGCGACGCGAAATAATTTTCGAGCAGCCAGTCTTCCTGATCGGGACTCAGCTGATTATTGGATGCCAATCCGCCCAGATCGAACAGCGGGCTGTTGAAGCCCGCGTAGTCCCAGTCCACCAGCCAGAGCCTTTTGCCGTCGTCGATGAAATTGGCGGCGAGCAGATCGTTGTGACCGAAAACGAGGTCCACTGCTCCAACGGCGTCTTCAAGCTCGGAGGCGATGTGCAGCAGGCGGGGCAGCTCGGAAAGCATGCGGGAATTGCCTTCGCGGAGCGTTCCGGCGTAATCGCGCACCACCTGGAACACCCAGAAGATCAGTGCCGGGCCGCGGAAATGTTTCGGGATCTCGCGGTGAGCGCGCTGCACGAGGGGCAGGATGCGCTCCAGGTTTTCCTGCTTGCGCACGTCGTCTTCGGTGAACGTGCGGCCTTCGATGAAGCGCAGCACCAGGGCTCCGTCCTGCTGGTGGATCACCTGTGGTGATATGCCGACAGCCGCGGCTGCGCGGCTGGCCGCGGATTCGTTGAAGCGCATAATCCCGTGCTCGGGGATGTCGTTGCCGATGCGAACGAAAAATCGATCGCTCGCGTCCTGGACGACGAAATTCTGATTGGTGATGCCGCCGCCCACCGGCTCGGGGCTGACCTTGCCGCGCCAACAGGCGAGAGCCGCGACACTCTTGATCGCATCCGTCATAGTGGTTTTCCGGGTAACCGTTTCAGGCCAGTCCCAGCTCCCGTTTCTTTTTCCGCGCCCAGGCGCCGATCAGGCGGTCGGCGATGATGGCGATGAAGGCTACGCATACCCCGGCCACCACGCCGCGGCCCGTGTCCGCCTTGGTCAGGGCGATGTAGACCTCCTGTCCCAGATCGCGAGTGCCGACCAGCGCGGTGATCACCAGCATGGCCAGCGCCATCATGATGGTCTGATTGATGCCCAGCATGATCTCCGGCATGGCGATGGGAAGCTGGACGCGACGCAGCAGCTGCATGCGGCTGCAGCCCATGGCCCGGGATGCTTCGACCAGATCCGCGGGCACCTGGCGGATGCCGTGATCGGTGTAGCGGATCGCCGGCACCACCGCATAGGCGACGATGGCGATCATGGCCGAGAAGTCGCCGACCCGGAAAAGCATCACCACCGGGATCAGGTAGACGAAAGACGGCAGCGTCTGAAGGGTGTCGATAATGTTCTGCACCACCCGGTGCGCGGGATCGTTGAGGGCGGCCCAGATGCCGATGGGAATGCCGATCAGGGCGGCGAAGAGCACCGAGATCCCGCAAAGGTAAATCGAGATCATGGATTTTTCCCAGTTTCCCGTCAGCGCGATGAACAGGGCCAGCGACGCGGTTACCAGCGCCAGGCGCCAGCCTCCAAGCTGATAGCCGGCAAGCGCGATCAGACC
>DATIPL010000434.1:0-9203 GCA_035471965.1 Gammaproteobacteria bacterium | reverse complement strand
ACGACAACCACGTCGTAGGCGTGATCGATGACGTGATAGGCGCCGCTCATTCCCTTATGCCCCCAGTGATACCTTGAGAACAGCGATTGCGCTTGCGAGTCCGAGTACCACCGACGCGAATTTCAGAACGACGATGCTGGCAATCTTGAGCCACTCCGCGTGGACGTAATCCTCGAGCACGACCTGAACGCCCAGCTGAGCATGATGGAAAAGAGCCCAAATGAGGCAAAGCATCAACACCGTGACCAGCGGGGAGCGCAGCCACGTCACCACCGAGGCGTAGTCGGCGTCGGACATGGATATCAGCGAAGCGACGAACCAGATCGAGAGCGGCACCAGAGCGACGGCCGTGAGGCGTTGCAGCCACCAGTGGTGGGTGCCCTCCTTGGCGGAGCCCAGCCCGCGAACCTGATTGAGCGGTGTGCGGAATCGATTCATCGGTCCGGTCAGGACAGCGCAATTATCCACGCCAGCACGGTGAGCGCAGCGGATACCGCGACGACTGCCCATCCCGACGCGTACGCGGCCTTGATGTCGAAACCCAGACCCGCGTCCCAAAACAGATGCCGGATGCCGTTACATAGGTGATAGAAAAGGGCGTAGCTGAAACCGAACAGAACGACTTTGCCGACCCAGGAGCCGAACAGGGCCCTGGCAACGGAAAAGCCCTCTGGACCGGCCGCGAGAGCGAGCAGCCAGTAGACCAGCAGCAGCAGTCCCAGCGCCAGGGCGACGCCGGTGGCGCGGTGGGTGATGGACAGCACCGAGGTGAGCTGAGGCCTGTAAACCTGAAGATGCGGTGACAGTGGCCGGTTGCTTGCTGCCATGAATCAGCTGCTCGTTATTTGATGCACCTGGTGGATTCTCGATTGCGTCGGCATCGAAACACGAGCTCGAGAAACGATCGGGAGAATCCTGGAACGTCTGCACGCACACACATGTTTCTCATGTGACCCGCGGCACGGCTAACTTACTTTCTTGGCCCGGTGCCCGCAAGTAAAGCCGCGTGCCCCGGCGCGATCCGTGCGCAGCGCCCCGGGGTTAGAAATCGATGCAGCGGCCGTTGCGTTCCCAGTCGCCGAATCGGGTGGGCTCCGGACCCTTCGGACCTCCAATTTCCTTGATCTCGGGGTTTTTGCCGGGAGAATCTCCGGCCACTTCGGACGCAGCGCCCGGCCCCGGCGGGGAAGCGGGGATCGCGCCCGCCGGAAGGGTTCTTTGATCCGGGTTCTGCTTTGTGCGTCGCACAATGAACAGTATGCAGCGGTCAAAATCCAAGTGCAAGGCGGTCTCCGGGCGCTTGCGCTCGAGCATCGATTGCGCTTAATTGGCCCCCGATGGCGGTCCGCCCGAGGCCACCGCGTTGTTAGGGAAACGCAGCCATGGATGACCTTTACGACCACTTCCGCATTGTGCTTCACCCGTCTCCGACACTGGTTCTGGCGCTGGCCGCAGCTTACGCCGGAGCCGCTGCATGCCTGCTGTCACTGGAGCTCGGGTTCGGTATCAAGGGTTTGATGCTTGCCTTCTTGATCTTGAGCGGGTTCTGCGACCTATGGGTTGCCGCAAGCACGCGCTGGCGCCGACGGGTGAGCCAGATCGTTTTTCATCCAGATGGCGACTGGCGAGTGATCAGCGGAGCAGGCGAGGTCCTGACCGGCAGACCCGTTGCCGGCCGCGTGGTGCACCCTCTGGCGGTTTGCTTCAGCATCCGACTCGCCAGCGGAAAGTGTCTGCCGGTGACGGTCCTTGGCGACATGTGCGCGGGCGACGCGTTCCGCCGATTGCGCGCCTGGCTGGGCATTCACGGCGGCCGGGGGCTCGATGTGGCTGCCCCGTCGCGACCGCTGCGGAAAATGAGCCGGCGCGACGATTGTCTATCCTGAGTCGATTGTTCGAAAACGCTTTCCCCCGGCTTCGATGAAACTGCTCGCCCTGGATACTGCCACCGACGCATGCTCCGCGGCTGCGTACGGGGACGACATCATTCACGCGCGCTTTGAGCTTGCGCCGCGTGGACACGCCCAGCTCTTGCTTTCCATGGTGAATGAAGTGCTGGCGGAGGCAGGATGGGCGTTGTCGGATCTCGACGCGGTGGCATTCGGCTGCGGGCCCGGATCATTCACCGGCCTTCGCATCGCCGCGGCAACCGCACAAGGATTGGCCTTCGGGGCTGGACTCCCGATTGTTGCAGTGTCGTCGCTCGGCGCGCTTGCGCAAACCGCGTTCGCCGTCCACGGAGTGCGGCGCAGTGCGGCCGCTTTTGACGCGCGTATGAACGAGATCTATTTCGGTGCGTACGAAATCGATGCCAACGGACTCGCTTGGCCCGCGCAGCAGGAACGAGTGTGCCCGCCGGAAGCAGCGCTGCTGCCGGACGGCGGCTCCTGGACCGGAGTGGGTGCCGGCTGGGCAGTCTATGAATCACGACTTCTGGCGAGGCTCGGTGACCGAATCGAACGGATTCATGCAGCCGTTTATCCTCGGGCGCAGGATGTCGCGGTCTTAGCCGCCTTTGGCTTCAGCAGGGGAGAGGCGGTCAGCGCCGAAGCGGCGGTGCCCGTCTATCTCCGCGACCGGGTGACTCAAAGCTGATTTGATTGCCTCGCCTCCGGGTGGGGGCAAGTCACGTGGATCGACTTTAAACCGTTCCGGGGATTTGTGCTTTAATGCCGCTCCATGTTTAGGCCCCTGGAAGTCTACGTCGGCCTGCGTTACACCCGCGCCAAACGCCGCAACCACTTCATTTCCTTCATCAGCCTGACGTCCATGCTCGGTATCGCGCTGGGGGTGACGGCGCTCATCACCGTGCTGTCGGTGATGAACGGCTTCGAGCGTGAGCTGAGAGAACGGATTCTCGGCATGGCGTCCCACGCCACCATTTCCGGCACCGACGGCACGCTCGCCAGCTGGCGCGGACTCATCGACCGCGCGCGGGAACATCCCGATGTCGTGGGCGTCGCGCCTTACGTTCAGGCCGAAGCCATGCTCAACCGGGGCGGGTCCGTACGCGGCGCGCTGGTCCGGGGAGTGCTTCCGGATTCCGAGCCTGAGGTTTCTGAAATCGACCGCTTCATGGAAGAAGGCAACATGAACAGCCTGCGTCCCGGCGAGTTCAACGTCCTGCTCGGTATCGGTCTCGCCCGCGCCCTGGGCGCCCGGGTGGGCACCAAGGTCACGCTGATCGCACCCACGGCCACGGTCACCCCGGCCGGCGTGCTGCCGCGGCTGCGCCGCTTCACCGTGACGGGCATCTTCAAGGTGGACCATGGCCAGTTCGATTCGGCCCTGGCCGTGATCCATCTGGACGACGCGGCACGTTTATTCCAGCTCGGTGATCGGATCAGCGGCTTGAGGATCAGGCTCGACAACATGTTCGAAGCGCCGCGTATCTCCAAGGAACTGGCAGGTTCCTTCGGCGGCCGCTTCTGGGTCCGCGACTGGACACAGCACAACGCCAACTTCTTTCGCGCGCTCAAAACAGAGAAGACGGTGATGTTCGTCATCCTGACCCTGATCGTAGCCGTGGCGGCATTCAACATTGTCTCCACTCTCGTCATGGTGGTGACCGACAAGGAATCGGACATCGCCATCCTGCGCACTCTGGGAACCTCACCGGTCTCGGTGATGATGATATTTATCGTTCAGGGAACTCTCATCGGGCTCATTGGGACGCTTCTTGGGATGCTCGGCGGGATCATACTCGCCAGCAACGTGGAAACCGTGGTGCCGGCCATCGAGTCTGTGTTCGGGATGAAATTTCTGCCACCGGACATCTATTACATTTCCGAAGTGCCGTCGGACATGCGCTGGTCGGACGTGTTCCTGATCTCCGGCGTGGCCTTCATCATGAGCATGGTGGCGACGATTTATCCCGCCTGGCGGGCGTCCCGCACCCAGCCGGCCGAGGCGCTTCGTTATGAATGAGGCCCTCACCCTGGAATGTCGCAGGCTGCGACGCAGCTTTACCGAGGGCGGCCTCAACGTCGAGGTACTGAAAGGCATCGATTTCAAAGTAAAGCAAGGCGACCAGATTGCGGTGGTCGGCGCGTCGGGTTCCGGCAAGAGCACTCTGCTGCATCTGCTCGGCGGTCTGGACCGTCCGACCAGCGGTGAAGTGTTCGTTCTGGGCAGGAGCCTTTCCGGGTTGAAAGAGAGCGCGCGCGGGCGTTTACGCAACCGGGCGCTGGGATTTGTTTATCAGTTCCACCATCTTCTGCCTGAATTCACCGCGCTCGAGAACGTGGCCATGCCGCTCCTGATCCGGGGCTCCGCCACCAGTGAGGCGAAAGGCCACGCCGCCGCCATCCTCGATCGGGTGGGACTTTCCGAACGCGTGCGTCATAAGCCGGGAGAGCTTTCCGGAGGGGAACGTCAGCGCGCCGCCATTGCGCGCGCGCTGGTCACCGAGCCGGCCTGCCTGCTCGCCGACGAGCCCACTGGAAACCTGGACAGGCAGACTGCGAATCGCGTGTTCGACCTCATGCTGGAACTCAACGGCGAACTGGGCACGAGTCTGCTGGTGGTCACACACGATCCGGCACTGTCCCAGCGCATGAACAGGGTGATGCATCTGGTGGACGGCGAGCTGCGGCAAGAGAGTGTGGATAACCAGGCGCCGGGCTAGACGGGATTGGCAGGACCCCTTTCACTTGGCGCGTTCGCTGCGCCCGACCATTTTTTCGGCGGCAGCTTTCTTCGCCCGGCTCTCGGCAATCCGATCCAAGGCGCGCCGATGGCGCATGCGCCAGGACTGCACCACGTGGATGCGCCAGATGATTTTCACCGCGATATGACCCAGCAGCGCGCTGCTTACCGCAAGAACGAAACATCCGAGAAGAAAGGGTTCCCATACGTCGACCAGGCGGGTCATCAACCACTCGAGCGAAATTTCGAATCGAATAGATTTCGGTTGCGTGCCCAGTAACAACGCGCCGACTTTGTAGGCGGAGTAAAAGAGCGGCGCCACCGTGATGGGGTTACTTATCCAGACCACCACGACCGAAACCGGCAAGTTCGCGTTCAACGCGATGGCCGCGGCAACCGCGAGGAGCATCTGAAAGGGAACCGGCACGAAAGCCATGAACAGACCGATGGAAACCCCCCAGGCGACGGAGTGACGATTCAGGTGCCAGAGATTCGGCGAATGCATCAGACGGCCGAACAGCCGGCGCATGTTATGGTCGCGCCGAATGCTGCGGCTGTAAGGAATCAGGCGCTTGGTCAGAATTTTTCGCATTGGCGGAGGAGGGAAGCTGGCTTACCCCGGCGCGGCATCAGTCTGGAAAAGTAAACATCACTGCGGAACCGTGCCCCCTGCTTTGTTATCATTGACGCGCTGACGCGTCTGGGCGGCCGCCAGACCTCGAGGTCCGGGCTCCGACCCGCGGCGACGCGCCGATTATCCGATAATCCCAAAGGACTGGGAAATCAATGCGTTCAGGGACGATTGCGCTGTTACTGGGCATCCTGTGCGTTCAGCGGCTGCCCGCCCTTGCGGACGAGTGCTTCGTCCAGTTTCTTCCCCTGGCCCTCTTCATCGGTATCTTCTGCCGATTCTTGAGGCTGCCGGCGCTGTTCCTTTGCGGATTGCTCTGGGCCACCTTTCGCGCCCACCTGGCGGTGGCTGAGATCCTGCCGGCCCATCTGGACGGCGCTGAGATGGTCGCCGACGGTCGAATCGTGGGCGTGCCGCTGATGTCGGGTGGGCGCGCCCGGTTCGAATTCGAAGTGGAATCGCTTGGGCACGCCGTAAACGCGTCAGCGCCCGTCGAACTGCCCCAACCGGCGCGGTTTACAGGCAGGGTACGTCTGTCCTGGTACGGCGCCCCCGAGCTCCGGGCGGGGGAGCACTGGCGATTGCGTTTGCGGCTGCGCGCCCCCCGCGGTTACCTCAATCCCGGCGGGTTCGACTACGAGCGATGGCTGTTCGCCCGCGGAATTCGTGCCACCGGCTACGTGCGCGCGAAAGGGGAGGCTCGCCGACTCCATCCGGGCCACCCGGTGCATCTGCACCGGTGGCGCCAGCAGGTGGCCGAGAGGATCATCGACTACTTGCCCGAGCGCAGACTCGCCGGCGTCATCGCCGCACTTTCCGTCGGCGTTCGCGGCCATATCGGCGAAGACCAGTGGCGGGTGTTCCGCGATACCGGCACCGCGCATCTGATGGCGATCTCGGGCCTGCACGTGGGGCTTGTTTCGGCGCTCGCCTTCGTGCTGGCGAGGCTCGTCTGGTCGCGTTGCTATCACCTCTGCCTTTGGGTGCCGGCGCAAAGAGCGGCAGCGGTTGCGGGGCTCGCCGCGGGGGTCTCGTATTCCGCCATGGCGGGATTTTCCCTGCCCACTCAGAGGGCGATGATCATGCTCGGGGTGGTCATGTGGTGTTTGAGCTGCAACCGCACCACGGCCTTCTCGGTGGTGCTGTGCGCAGCGCTGGCGGCGGTCATACTCATCGATCCGTTCAGCGTGCTCGGTCCCTCACTTTGGCTTTCCTTTACCGCGGTTGCGGTGCTGGCCTTCGGCATGTCGAATCGTCAGGGCGCCGGAGACCGCGGACTCAGGCGAATCTGGTGGCGCTGGGGACGGGCGCAGTGCCTTGCCGCACTGGGATTGGCGCCGGTTCTGCTGGCAGTTTTCGGCCAGCAGCCGCTGCTTTCGCCATTGGCCAATCTGCTGGCCATTCCCTGGACCGCCTGCCTGGTGGTGCCCGGCGCGATTGCGGGAGCCGCCCTGGTATTCGTCTGGCCTTCGGCCGGTGCCTGGACGCTGGAGACGACCGCCGCGCTGCTCGAGCTGTTATGGCCGGCGCTGGCGTGGCTGGCGAGTGCGGAGTACACGCTGAAGGTTTTCCACTCTCCGTCCTCGTTTACGCTGGCCGCGGCCGCCGTCGGGGTGGTTATTCTGCTGTCGCCGAAAGAGTTGCCGGCGCGCTGGCTTGGAGTGCTCTGGATGGCGCCGCTGGTCGGGCTGACGTCGCCGGCGCCTCCACCGGGCGCGCTGTGGCTCACTCTGCTGGACGTGGGCCACGGCCTGGCGGTGGTGGCCCGGACCCGCCATCACGTGCTGGTGTTCGACACCGGGCCACGCTATACGGGCGGATTCGATGCGGGGTCCGGAGTGGTGGCGCCTTTTCTGCGCAGCCACGGCATCCATTTCGTCGACACGGTGGTGATCAGCCATCCCGACAACGATCACTCCGGCGGTCTCGACGGCCTGCTTGCCGCCGTCTCCACCGGATCGATTATCGGCGCGACAGATAAGGCGTCTTCCGGCGCCTGCGTAGGCGGAACCGGCTGGGATTGGGACGGTTACCGGTTCCGACTGCTGCATCCGCGAAAGATCCCTCGATTCCGGGGCAACGATGCCTCCTGCGTGCTGCGGATCAGCGGGCCTGGCGGCAGCGTGCTCATCGCCGCAGACATCGAGGCCCAGGCAGAGGCCCGGCTGGTGGCGCGATTCGGCGAGGGGCTGGCGGCCAATATCCTGGTCGCCCCCCACCACGGAAGCCGCAGCTCGTCCACAGCGGCGTTCGTCAATGCGGTGCGCCCGGATTACGCGCTCTTTTCCGCCTCTCAAAGGCGGCGGCCGCATCTCCCGGAGAAAGGCGTGGTGGCACGCTACCTTGCGCTGGGAGCGCGGCCGCTGAACACCGGGCAGGCCGGTGCCGTGAGCGTCGAGTTGCGCCCTGGCGTCCCGCCGCGGGTTTCCGCCTATCGTTCGCGGGTGGCTCGGTACTGGCGTCCGTCGGCGACAGGCGCCGCCTGGCCCGAAGCTTCGCCTTGACGGTCTCGTATCAGGCAACCCTCGCTCGTTCGCGGCACGGCTGCCGTGCCGATGCTGCAGTACGAATTTCCACCCGCGCGCGACTGCGGCGTTTGTAATCCATACTGCAGGTAGCGATGCTGAATATTTGCCCGCCCGCGAGGCCCGCATTCATACGCCCGCGCCGGTATCAGCTAGGCGCTTCAGGGACCGTCTGCTAGATTCCGCAGCATCGCGAACGCGCTATTTGCTGGAGGAGAACGTTGTTCGAACTGGTCAAAGCCGGCGGTTGGCTGATGGTCCCGATTCTGCTGTGCTCGATTATCGCCATGGCGATAATCGCGGAGCGATTCTGGACGCTGCAGACCAAACGCATTGCGCCGAAGAACCTGGTGGTTCAGGTTTGGCAATGGGCAAAAAGTGGTCACCTCACCGAAGACCGCATTCGATCACTGAGAAAAAGCTCGCCGCTCGGAAGAATCCTGGCGGCGGGACTGGCCAACCGCCACCTCGATCGCGAGCTGATGAAGGAGGGCATCGAGGACGTAGGTCGCCACGTCATCCACGACCTCGAGCGCTACCTGAATGCGTTGGGAACGATCGCCTCGATAACTCCTTTGCTGGGCTTGCTGGGCACGGTCATCGGTATGATCAAGGTGTTTTCAGTCATCACCACCCAGGGCGTCGGCGATCCCGGCGTGCTCGCCGGAGGCATTTCGGAGGCGCTGATCACGACCGCCGCCGGCCTCACGGTCGCCATTCCTTCACTCATGTTTCATCGCTACTTTCGTGGACGGGTGGACGAGCTCGTGGTGACCATGGAACAGGAAGCGTTGAAGATGGTGGAAGCTTTGCACGACAAGTCATCCGAGCTCAACTAGAGACGACGTGAAGCTGCGCCATTCAAAAAAGGAGACTCCCGAGGTCAATATCACCCCGCTCATCGACGTGGTGTTCCTGCTGCTCATATTTTTCATGGTCTCGACCACGTTCCAGCGCGAGGCCGAGCTCAACATCGAGCTGCCGGAAGCCAGCAGTCAGGCGCCGGAGACCCAGGACCAGCGCATCGAGATCGCTATCGACGCCAGCGGACGTTACTTCGTCAACGGGCGACCGCTGATCAACCGCCAGCCTCGGACGGTTCGTGAGGCGCTGAAGCGGGCATCGGAAGGGAACGAGAGCGCATCGCTGGTCATCAGCGCCGATGCCGACACCCCGCACCAGGCGGTGGTGACGGTAATGGATGCGGCGCGCCAGCTCGGTCTGGTGCGTCTGACCTTCGCCGCCCGCCTGGGCGACAAGGAGAGCGAGTGAGCCGACGGGCGCGGCCGCGGCGGCTGGGCGCCCCGGCGACGTACACGTGGACTTGAGCCTCAAACCGGATGCAGCAGCTGGAAGCGATCTGGTACGGCAACCATCCCATGGCCACGTGTCTGGCGCCG
>DATIPL010000433.1:0-3475 GCA_035471965.1 Gammaproteobacteria bacterium | reverse complement strand
GGCCGGCCAGCGCGGCGGCCCGCCGGGCGATCTCTACGTCGAGATCAACGTTCGCGAGCATCCTATTTTCACCCGCGACGGAAACAATCTCTTCTGCGAGGTGCCCATCGGTTTCGCCACGGCGGCGCTGGGCGGCGAGCTGAAGGTGCCCACCCTCAACGGCAGAGTGAGCCTGAAAATTCCCCCTGAGACTCAAACCGGAAGACTCTTCAGATTGAAGAACAAGGGCGTAAAATCCGTCCGCGGCGGCGCCACCGGTGATCTCATCTGTCGCGTCGTCACGGAGACGCCGGTTCATCTGAGCAGCAAGCAGAAATCGCTGCTTCGAGAATTCGAACAATCGATGCAACAAAGCGGAAAGACCCATTCGCCCAAAGAATCCTCATGGCTGGATTCGGTGAAGCAGTTCTTCGAGGATCTGAAACCGTGACCGCTGCCCCGACTCGGGTCGCCGTTTGCGGCGCCGGCGGTCGCATGGGTCGAACGCTGGTCCAGGCCTGCGAGGACGACGCGGCGGTAGTCCTTTCCGCCGCGGTGGAGGCGCCCGGGAGCGAATATATCGGAACCGATGCCGGCACGCTGGCCGGAATCGGGACCTCGGGGATAAGTATCAGCTCCTCGCTTGCAGACTGCGCGGGTGCTTTCGACGTGCTCGTGGATTTCACTTTGCCTGACGCAAGCCTCGCAAACCTCGAGGCATGTGCCGGGCTCGATGCGAAGGCGGTAGTGGGAACTACCGGTTTCGACCCGGCGCAGCGCGCGCGGATTGCGAGGCTCGGGAAAGACATGGCGGTGGTGCTTGCTCCCAATATGAGCGTCGGAGTCAATCTCTGCTTCAAGCTCATCGAACTGGCCGCTTCGGTGCTCGGTGAGGAGGTGGACGTGGAAATAATCGAGGCGCATCACCGTCACAAGCTGGATGCGCCATCCGGCACTGCGGTGCGCATGGGTGAGATCGTCGCGGCGGCGCTCGGCAGGGATCTGTCCGGGTGTGCCGTATACGGGCGGGAAGGACACACTGGCGAGCGCAAGCGCGAGATTATCGGCTTCGAAACCGTGCGTGCCGGCGATATCGTCGGTGAGCACACGGTCATGTTCGCCGGCACCGGAGAGCGCGTGGAGATCGTTCACAGGGCCTCGAGCCGGCTTAATTTTGCCCGCGGTGCGCTGCGGGCCGCCCGCTGGCTCAGCGACCGGGACAGCGGCCTCTACGACATGCAGGACGTGCTCGGGCTGCGATGAGTCCGCCTCGCAGCGCGTGGAAACGGGTGCCGGCCTGACGTAAGATTGCGCCGCCCCCGGACCGTGGACACGATTTCCGCGGAAGCGGTAACGGGAACGGCGCAGCGCGTGACGAGCGGGAGATGACCTCTTCGGGCACTCCCGTTTTTCATATCTCAAGGAGAGAATTGCGTGCAACCCCCTGCAGTACTGGCCCTCGAAGACGGCAGCCTGTTTCGCGGAGTATCCATAGGTGCCGACGGCAGCAGTGCCGGCGAAGTGGTGTTCAACACCGCGATCACGGGCTATCAGGAGATTCTCACCGACCCGTCCTACTGCAAACAGATCGTCACGCTTACCTATCCGCACATCGGCAACGTCGGCGTTAACCCGCAGGACGAAGAATGCGAGGGCATCTACGTTTCGGGCCTGGTGGTACGGGACGCGCCTGCGGTGCACAGTAATTTCCGCGCAGCCGGCGACTTGAGAAGTTACCTCAAAGACCGGGGCGTGGTCGCCATCGCCGGCATCGATACCCGCAGGCTTACCCGGATTCTGCGCCAGAAAGGTGCGCAGAACGGTTGTATTGCTGCGGGCGGAGATGTGTCTTCAGACAGCGCAGTGGCGGAGGCGCGCGCGTTTCCGGGGCTCGAGGGAATGGACCTTGCGCGCGAGGTTTCAGTGACCCGCGCCTACGAATGGAGCCAGGGCACCTGGTCTCTGGCAGCGGGGTACTCCGAAGCGGAGGCGCAATCAGCGCGCTTCAAGGTTATCGCTTACGACTTCGGTATCAAACGCAATATCCTTCGCATGCTTACGCATCGCGGCTGCCGGGTTACCGTGGTTCCGGCGCAAACGCCGGCGGAGGACGTCCTGGCGATGAAGCCGGACGGTGTGTTCCTGTCCAACGGCCCCGGAGATCCGGAGCCGTGCGACTACGCCATCGCGGCGATTCGCGCGCTTCTGGACAAAGAAATTCCGCTGTTCGGAATCTGTCTCGGCCACCAGCTCCTGGGTCTCGCCGGGGGCGGGCGCACCTCGAAGATGAAGTTCGGACATCACGGAGCCAACCACCCGGTCAAAGATCTGGAGTCCGGCCAGGTGCTCATCACCAGCCAGAACCACGGCTTTGCCGTGGATGAAGACACGCTGCCCAATAACATACGGGCCACACATCGATCGCTCTTCGACGGCAGCCTGCAGGGAATTCATTGGATGGACCGTCCCGTGTTCGGCTTTCAGGGACATCCGGAGGCAAGCCCCGGGCCTCACGACGTCGGCGGCCTGTTCGATCATTTTGTCGAATTGATGTCGGCCACGCGTGATGCGTGACGAGAGGCTGAACATTGCCGAACGGATGTGGGAGCGAGCGCCAGCTCGCGAATTCTTTAGATCGAGAAATTGAGAATATCGACACCGCTATAGATGCCTAAACGCACCGATATAAAAAGCGTACTCATCATCGGCGCCGGTCCGATCATCATCGGCCAGGCGTGCGAGTTCGATTATTCCGGCGCGCAGGCGTGCAAGGCGCTGCGGGAGGAGGGCTATCGCGTCATCCTGGTGAATTCCAACCCGGCAACCATCATGACGGACCCGGAGCTGGCCGATGCAACCTACATCGAGCCCATTCACTGGGAGCCGGTGGCAAAGATAATCGAGCGTGAGAAACCCGACGCGCTGCTGCCCACCATGGGCGGTCAGACCGCGCTCAACTGCGCCCTGGACCTTGCGCGGGTGGGTGTTCTCGAGAGCCACGGGGTGGAGCTCATTGGCGCCTCACGCGACGCCATCGACAAGGCCGAGGACCGTGAGCGTTTTCGCGAGGCGATGCGCGGCATCGGGCTCGATTGCCCGCAATCGGCGCTGGCCCACAGCATGCAGGATGCCCTAGCGGCGCAGAGCGAGGTGGGGTTCCCCACTATCATTCGACCGTCGTTCACGCTTGGCGGAACGGGCGGCGGCATCGCCTATAACCGCGAGGAGTTCGAACAGCTTTGCCAGCGTGGCCTGGACGCATCGCCCACCAACGAAGTGCTGCTGGAAGAGTCGGTGCTGGGTTGGAAGGAATTCGAGATGGAGGTCGTGCGTGACCACAAGGACAACTGCATCATCATCTGCTCCATCGAAAATCTGGATCCCATGGGTATACACACGGGCGACTCGATTACGGTCGCGCCGGCGCAAACGCTCACGGACAAGGAATTCCAGATCATGCGCGACGCTTCGATTGCCGTGCTGCGTGAAATCGGCG
>DATIPL010000432.1:0-4272 GCA_035471965.1 Gammaproteobacteria bacterium | reverse complement strand
AAGGCCAGAGGCCGGCCGGGTCGAATCGCGATCTTCCAGAATCCGACACGCCCCAGCTCCTCCAGCGTTTCCTTGACGTAGTCCGCGTCACCGGCGGAAACGCCGCCGGAAGTGACGATGGCGTCCGCGACTTGCGCGGCCTCTTCCAGGGCGCGACGCAGCGCCTCGCGGTTGTCGGGAACCACGCCCATGTCGACCGCCTCGGCTCCGATCCGCGTGAGCATGCCGAGAAGGATGTAGCGGTTGCTGTCGTACACGGCGCCGAAATCCCGCGAATCACCGGGAGAGCGAAGCTCGTCACCGGTAGAGAAGCAGGCCACCCGTGGTCGCCTGAACACCGTAACCCGATCCTGGCCGAGGGAAGCCAGCACGCCGAGCTCGGCGGGCATGATGCGGGTGCCCTTTTTCACCGCCGTATCTCCGCGGCCCAAGTCCTCCCCGGCCAGGCGTACATTCTGACCCCGACGGTGACCCGGTCCGACGATCACCCAATCGCCGTCCGTTTTGGTCTGCTCCAGCATGACCACCGTGTCGGCGCCGTTGGGCAGCGCCGCTCCGGTCATGATGCGGACCGCCGTCCCCTCTTCAACGACACCTTCATGACGACTGCCCGCGAGCACCGAACCGACGACTTCAAAACGCCGTTCTCCGGATGCGGGAAGATCCGCGCTCCGCAGCGCGTATCCGTCCATGGCGGAATTGGTGTGGCCCGGGACGTCGAGCGGCGAGACAATGTCCTCGGCGACGATTCGCCCCAGGGCGTCGATGAGCGGGACTGATTCAGCGTCGCTGATGCTCGGCATGTGGGCCGCTATACGGCGCCTTGCCTCTGCCACCGGAAGCAGATCCGGATCGCCCTGGTAGCAGAAATCGATGGCGGCTTTGGATTTCGGAGTGGCCACGACGACCTTTCCTCAGCCCGACGCCGCCTGCAGCCCGTCGTTCAATACTCTGTCTATGATGAAGTCCGCAATCTCTTCAGGATGGTTGAGATCCAGCATCGGCAGATCGGTATCGAGAGCGGACGGATCGTCGATGGCGACGGCAACGATGTTGTCGTCCTGCGGAAAAAACGGCTTTCCTTTGAGACCCGCGCGTCGCAGCTCGATTTTCGGAAACTGCTCCCGTTTGAATCCCTCGACGAGGATCAGATCCAGCGCCGCCTGATCGAGCTCCAGCAGTACCTCGTCCAGCAGCGGCTCTTTCTCCCTCGGCCTCTCCACCATCAGCGCCCAGCGCGATCGTGAAGCGATGAGCATTTGCGCCGCGCCTGCCTTTCTGAGCTCGTAGCTGTCCTTGCCGGGCTGATCCACGTCAAAGCTGTGGTGGGCATGCTTGACCATGCCGACGCGCACGCCTCGCGCCTTCAGGATCGGGAGCAGCTTTTTCAAAAGCGTGGTCTTCCCCGTGCCACTGTAGGCGGCGAATCCGACGATGGGCAGGTGGGCGTTCTGGATCACTGTTCCCCGGCCTCGAGTAAACGGCCTTCCAGCTGCGTTCGGTCTTTGGGCGTATTGACGTTGAGAAACATGGAAGTCTCGTGCGAGAAATCGCCCAGCGCCTTGCGGTGCCTGGCGTACCAGGTATCGATCTTGCTCTCTCCGGAGTTTAAATACGCGATCATGCTGTCTAACAGATGCCGGTGCAAAAGTGCAAAGACCGGCTGCATACGTTCCCCGTCGTGGGCCACCGCCAGCTCCGCGTCCTCCTTCTCGAGCGCCTCGAAAAGACGGGCGCCGAGCTGGGGCGATATCAGAGGCGAATCGCAGGGTGCGGTAAGCACCAGCGGCGTTCGCGCGGCTTGCATCCCCGACGCCATTCCGGCCAGCGGGCCGGCGAAGTCTCCCAGGCTGTCCGGCACCACCTGGCAGCCGCAGAGCTCACGGTATCGTTCGAGGTTTCGATTGGCGTTGACGATCACGTCCGCGGTCTGTGGTTGGAGCGCCTCGACAATGAATGCCACCATGGGCTTGCCGTCAATCTCCACCAGGCCTTTATCCGCTCCGCCCATACGCCGGGCGCGTCCACCCGCAAGCACCACTCCGGTAATGTCTGTTCTTGGATATGCCACCGCGATACTCACGCGCTGCGCGCGTCTTTGCCCGCGTTGTCTTCGATCTGCGTACGTCCCGGAACAGGTTCTTCCAATGGGAGTCCATTTTCCCGATGGCGATGCACCTGGGCGGCGCCCGGTACCGGCCGTCGCTGGTGGGTGACGAGGACAACGGCAAGGCCATCGGAAGCCCGTTCCGCGGGCGTGACGAAGGCACCCTTGCGAACGACCGGGCCAAGATTCGGCCTTGGCCGGGACAGGGGACCATGGTGCTTCGCCGCGGGATTGCCTAATATGGCCCGACTGCGACAGAATTTCATAAGTCGAATGGTCAATTTTGAACCATTTTGAAGCGGAGGAATTCCAGACCCTCACTATCTTGTAAGTTTTTTCCTCTTTTATGGCTGAATTTTCACCCAGGCGGGTACTCGTGGCAACAGGCATCAGTCGTTGCACCGGATTGGGTCACTTCAGGAGTGAGCCATGAGCGTGATTGCCGACGACCTGCGCGCGTTGAGCGAAGGGAGCGCCCGCCTGGATTCCTATGCCCGCAACGCTGCGGTGCTGGTGGTGGACGACGAGCCGGGGATGCGCAATTTTCTCTCCAAGGCGCTCAAGCCTCACTGCGCCCTGGTGGAGACCGCCGACAGCGCCGAGACCGCCGAGGCCTTGAGACGGCGTTACCACTTCGATCTGATGATCCTGGATATCCGCCTTCCGGGGCGGTCCGGAGTCGAGTGGCTCGATGAGCTGCGCACCCAGGACGTGCGCAGCGACGTCATCGTAATGACCGCCTATGCGGATCTGGAGACCGCTATCCAGGCCCTGCGCGCCGGGGCCGCGGATTTTCTGCTCAAACCCTTTCGCCTCGAGCAGATCATCAGCGCGGTAAACAGCTGTCTCGAGCGCCGTCGCACGGCGAGGGAGAATTTTCTCCTCAAGCGGCAGACACCAAAGACCTCGCTCGACGGTATCGTCGGCGGCACACAGGCCATCGGCGAGGTGGTCGACGTCATTCAGCGGGTCGCGCCTACCCATGCCACGGTGCTGGTCGAAGGTGAAACGGGGACCGGAAAGGAACTGGTGGCGCGGTCCATTCACGATCTCAGCGATCGCCAGGGACCCTTCGTCCCGGTGAACTGCGGATCCATCTCGCCGGATCTGTTGGAGAGTGAGCTGTTCGGGCACGTGCGCGGCGCGTTCACCAGCGCGCACAGCAGCCGTGAGGGGCTTTTCAGCTTTGCCCACGGCGGCACGCTTTTCCTTGACGAGATCTCCGAGATGTCCTTGAGCATGCAGGCGAAGCTCCTGCGCGCGCTGGAGACCAAGAGCATCCGCCCGGTGGGCGCCGATCGTGAGGTGCCGGTCAACGTTCGCGTGATTGCCGCCACCAACCGCCGGCTATCGGCGGAAGTCGAAGCCGACCGTTTTCGCGAGGATCTGTTCTTCCGCCTCAACGTGCTCGCGATTACCGTTCCGCCGCTGCGGGAACGCGCCGAAGATATCGCCGAGCTGGCGCGGCACTTTTCTCAGGAACTCTCCGATGAGCTCCGCGTGCCGCCGGTGCCCTTGTCCCATGAGGACATCATGAAGCTGAAGGCCTACGACTGGCCGGGCAACGTGCGCGAGCTTCGCAATGTCATCGAGCGCTCCCTTTTGCTCGGCAAGCTGCCCGGGGAATTCTTCGGCGAGGGCGGCGAAAGGCCCGGGGGCGCGGAAAGTTCGCACGCCGCCGCATTGCCCCTGGACTGGAGCATGGCCGAAGTGGAGAAGCATCACATGCTGCGGGTGCTGGAGGGCATGCACGGCAACAAGACCAGGGCGGCGAAGAGTCTCGGCGTTTCCCGCAAGACGCTGGAACGAAAGCTCAAAGGGTGGCAGCAGGAGAGCTGAAACCAGCGCGGCCGCGACGTCGATGCGACAGCTCAGAGCACGTATATCCCGAAGCTTGCGGCACAAGCTGCTGGTGCTCGTACTGCTCCCGATTCTGCTCATTGCCCCGGCTACGGTGGGCTTCGCGATCTTCTGGAGCGGCATATTCAGTCACGATCAGCTTCTGAACCGCATCAGCGCCGATCTGGTCGTCGGACACGATCACTTCTCGCGCCTGCAGCGGGATTATCTGCGCCAGCTGCAGCAGCTGGCGAGCTCCTATGAGTTTCTGACCGCTTACGCCATCGGAGACGGCGAGCGGATAAGGAATCAACTCTAGGCCATTC
>DATIPL010000431.1:0-2577 GCA_035471965.1 Gammaproteobacteria bacterium | reverse complement strand
TTGTACCCCGCGGAATCGAGCCGCGCCGAGCCGAGTCCCGAATGAGCCGCCGTAAGCCCTCCTCGTCCCAGAGACCCGTGCCCTGCCGGCGGGTTTGGCTGCGGGCGGGAGCTATTCTGGTGGTCAACGCGCTGCTGCCTTGGATCGCGAGCGCCTCCGAGCCGGGAGTGGTTTCCAGACTCCAGGCGGCGGCACGGGCGGTATGCGAGGGCTCGGAACAGGAGGATTTCCGAATCGCAGAGGCGCTCGGAGGCGCCATCCTGCTGGAGCGTATGCCCCTGACGCTGCGCGGTCAGAATGCCGGTACCCGCCATCGCTACATGCTCAAGAACGGAGCCCGGGTGTCCTTGGAGGAATTTGCCCCCGGACAAAAGCTTCAGCGGTTGACGCTCGTGTATCACGCCGACGACCAGGGGGAGCGGCGCGCGGAGTGGATGGTCATCGCCAACGGCGACTGCCGGCCGCTGACCGGACGAAGGCTGGTGTACGATGGTCCCGGTGCGCCTATCGCCATAGAGCGCACCGACGCTTCCCTGGAGCGGGTGGAAGCGCGCGAACACCTGAATCCCCCGGTGCCCGAGGGCGCGCCGGTGGCGAACGGCGTTCCCGTGGCGCTGGTCGACTCCGGGGTCAACTATCTTCTCGGGGATATCCGGCGCCGTCTGGCGCGGGACTCCGGCGGTGAAATTCTCGGCTACGACTACTGGGACATGGACTCGCGGCCCTTCGATTCTCACCCCGCCCGCTCGCCGTTCTTCCCGCAGCGCCACGGCACCCAGACCGCCGGGGTGATCATCGCCGACGCTCCGGTGGCGACCCTGGTGCCCTATCGCTACCCGCGGCCGGAGATGTCCCGAATGGGTGACCTGGTGGAGCACGCCGCCGCCAGCGGCGTCCGTATCGTCAATCTGTCGCTGGGCGGCCGCGACGCCGAGGAGTGGCGTGCGTTCGCGGAGGCGGCGCGCCGCCATCCCGAGATACTGTTCGTTGCCTCGGCGGGTAACGAGGGCAGGGACATCGATGAGGAACGGGTGTATCCGGCGGCGCTCGGCCTTGCAAACCTGATTACCGCAACCTCCGCCAGCGATAACGGCCTGCCGGCGCAAGGCTCCAATTGGGGTGCCGGGTCGGTCGATCTGCTGGTGCCCGCCGAGGAGCAGCTGAGCATCGATTTTTACGGCAGGCCGAGGCTGGTCTCCGGCTCGAGCTATGCCTCGGCCCGGGTTTCGGCGCTGGCGGCATGCCTGCTCGCCGCCAACCCGACGTGGCGGGCGCCGGAGCTCAAGGAGGCAATCTATGCGCGGGTGAAACCTTCGGTGAATGACGTCATGCGTTTCGTATCGAAGGGCTTTCTGGACGAGCCCACGCTCAGAGAGAGAGGCGCGTGCCCCGGTGAACCGAAGGATGTGACCGTGCTGAGCGAAAAAAGCGTTGAAAAGCAAACCCTCTATTCGGGAAGCGCTTTTCCGGAGAGCGTCGAGCAGACGCTTTCGCTGTCCCTGGTGGTTTTGGACGGCACCGCATGGTCCGAGCCGCTGCTCGAGTCAATGGCCGCGGAGGCCGCCCGGATCCTCGCTCAGTGTGGATTGGGATTGAGCGACATCAGGCTGTACCGCGTCAGGGCGCCCCGGCGCCTTTCGTATTTCAATGACTGGCATGCGAGCGCGTTGGTATCGAAGCTGGAAATACCGCGCCCCGCGGTTTTCTTCGTTCGGGACACGCTGCAGCAGATCGCGTTCGATGCCGAAGCCATCGGCCACTCCAACGGCCGCAGCCGTCCCTCCCTGGTAGATACCGTTTGGATGACCGAGGCGGTCGGTCACTCCGGGATAGCGCTTGCGCACGAGCTCTTTCATGTCCTGGCGGATTCGGGCAATCATTCCGACGACCCCGAGAATCTCATGTACGCGGAAACGCTGGGCGTGAATACGCGGCTCAACGAAGGTCAGTGCATGCAGGTGAGAAGAACCGGCACTGCATTCGGGCACCTGAAGCCGCTGCAGTAGATCCCTCGCCGCGCAGACGCTGCGACAACGCGCGAAATTCAGCTTTGCGTGGATCCGACCGTCGCCATTCAACTCGACCTCGGACAGCAAAGGAGTCCGGCGTGATCGAGCACCAAGTTCGCGTTCATCCATCCGCCGATAGGTTACCGAGAGAGAACCAGCTGGCGTGGAAGATCGCGGAGTTCTCGGCGGGTCGTCCGCCCATCGATGCGGATGCTGCGGAAACGGCTCGCTGCCGCGTCGTCGACAACGCTTCGGTAGCGCTGGCGTCGATGAATCGGCGGCCGGTCATGGCGGCGCGCGCGCAGGCGCTGTCGCATCCACGCCCGGGCGGCGGGACGCTGTTCGGAATCGGCAGCAGCGAGCGGGTGCACTGCCAGTGGGCGGCGTGGGCGAATGCCGCGGCGGTTCGCGAACTGGACTTTCACGATACTTTCCTAGCTTGCGATTTCGGTCATCCCGGCGACAACATCGCCCCAATCATCGCCGTGGCTCAGCAATGCGGTTCCAGCGGCCGGGATCTTTTGCGCGGCATACTGGTGGCGTACGAAGTGCACGTGGCCCTGATGAA
>DATIPL010000430.1:0-2709 GCA_035471965.1 Gammaproteobacteria bacterium | reverse complement strand
GGCGACGCCTTCGCGGCCAACGGAGACCACGACCGTGTCTCCCTCTTCGAGTCCGCCCGCGATCTCGGTGTAACGCCAGTTGGATATTCCGGGCTCGAAGGTTCTCAGCTCGAGAATGCTGTCGTTTCCGCGGTAAACCAGCACCTGATTTCCCTCGAGAACGGCCTCCGTTGGAATTCTCAGCACGGCTTCCCGGCGCTCCAGCACGATTTCCACGTCCGCGGAATAGCCGGGGAGCAGGCCCTCCCGGTCCGCTGGATCCGTCAGCTCGACCTCGACTTCCACCGTGCGGGCCTGTTTTTCCCGGTCGAGCACGTAGGGCGCAATTCGCCTCACCTTGGCATTACAGCGAGGGCGCGGAAAGGCATCGAGCATGACGCAGGCGGGCATGCCGATACGGATCTGTGGCGCGTCCACCTCGTCTATGGGCGCCGAGACGTAAAGGCAGCTGGCGTCGATGAGATCGACCGCCGGCAAGGTCGGAATCCCGGGAGGCGAAGGGGTCACGTATTCGCCCAGCTCCGCGTTGACCTCGGCGACAACGCCATCGAAAGGGGCCCTCAGTATCGTCTGCTCGAGGGCGGCCTGCGCGGCTTCGACCTGGGCGCGCGATATTTCCACCGAAGCTCTTGCTGCTTCGCACGCCGCGCGCCTGGCCTTTGCCTCCGTAGTCGCGCGGTCCACCTGCTCTTCCGCGACCAGGTTCTGCTCCCAAAGTCTTTGCTGTCGGCGCGCCTCTCTGTCCGCGACATCCGCCACCAGGCAGACTTCCTCCACCCGCGCCTTGGCCGCCAGCTGTTCACTCGCCGCGAGCTTGAGTCTCGCTTCCAGATCACGGTTCCAAATCACCATCAGGATCTGGTTCTGCTCGACGCGATCCCCTTCGCGTACTGCGAGCTGGGCCACCTGACCGCCGATCGCCGGCGCGAGCTTAGACCGCCTGCAAGCGGTCACGGTGCCGGCCCGGGTGTTGGCGACGCTGGCTTCGACCCGGCCGCGCTCGACGGTTGCCAGTGCCACGGCCACCGCATCGCCGGCACGATAACGCGCGATGCCGTATACGGCACCGGCAAGCACCAGGAGCACGAGAATGACGCGGGTTGCGGTTTTCACTATCGTAAGTACGCGAGGGAAACTGGCCGCGAATTTTCAGTAAGACGCCAGCGGCGGATGATACCCGTTCCAGAGAAGGATGCCGCAGCGCCGTGGGCGGGGAGTGATCAGGATCAAGCGCCTGGCAGCGCCGAAGGCGCCCGCACCAGGGCAAGCTGCTGTGTCGGCTGAGCGGAGCCGGATCCGAACCGGGCGCTCGAATTCGGGCCATTCTTCGATTCCGCTGCGCCGTGTGCGCTGCTTCGCATGGAAGTGTCGTTCGCGCAATAATAGTGAGCCCTCACGCTCGAGTGGATGGGACGAAAGGCGCAGGATTATCCATGGCTCCGGAACCTTTGCCGCGCAGACTCGCAGCGATTTTTTACGCTGACGTGGCCGGCTACAGCCGGCTGACGGGAACGGACGAAGACGCTACGCACCGCGCTCTCAGCGCCCATCTTGATCTCATCTCCAACGCGGTCGCCGCGCACCGCGGCAGGGTGATGCATTACGCCGGAGACGCCGTGTTGGCCAGGTTCGACGCGGTGGTCGATGCGCTCCGCTGCGCCGTCGAGGTTCAGGGCGAGTTGGCCCTCCGTAACCGGGATCTGCCGGAGGAACGCAGGCTCGAGTTTCGCATCGGCGTCAACCTCGGCGACGTGATCGAGGATCGCGGAGATATCTACGGCGACGGGGTCAACGTGTCCGCCAGGCTCGAGGCCCTCGCCGATCCCGGCGGAATCTGCATCTCCGAGGCCGTCCGCTCCGCGGTGGGCAGCCGGCTCAAACTCGGCTACGAGTACCTCGGCGAGAAGCAGGTCAAGAATATTGCCGAGCCGGTTAAAGCCTTCCGGGTGCTGATCGATGGCGCAGCCGAAATGAAAACAGAGATGGTCAGTCCCGAATCACCGACCCTGGAGCGGCCCGACAAGCCTTCTATTGCGGTGCTGCCTTTCGAAAACCTGAGCGCGGATCCGGAGCAGGAGTACTTTGCCGATGGCGTCACCGAGGACATCATCACCGCGCTTTCCAGCGTGCAGTCTTTCTTCGTCATCGCGCGAAATTCCACGTTTAGTTATAAGGGTAAGGCAGTGGACGTGAAGCGGGTGGGGCGGGAACTGGGGGTGCACTACGTCATGGAGGGCAGCGTGCGCAAGGCGGGACAGCGGGTGCGGGTCACGGCCCAGCTTCTGGACGCCGTCACCGGCCAGCACATCTGGGCAGACCGTTACGACGGCGCCCTGGACGATATCTTCGATTTACAGGATCAAATTACCGCGACCGTGGTCGGCGCTATCGAGCCCTATCTCAATCGCGCGGAGTTCGAGCGTATCAAGCAGAAACGCCCCGACAGTCTGGACGCCTACAACCTGACCCTTCGCGGTCTTCAGGCCATGAACGAGCTGAATCCCCATAGCACAGCCAGGGCGCTTCAACTTTTCTACAAAGCCATAGAAGCCGACCCGAACTATGCTCGCGCCTACGTCTGCGCCTCGTGGTGCTATCGTCGTCACGTTCAGCTCAGGGGTATGACACTCGCGAAAAAAGATAAGGACGAGTGCATCCGCCTCGCGAATACGTCGCTTAAAGTCGACGATACGGACCCCTATATTCTCT
>DATIPL010000429.1:0-8872 GCA_035471965.1 Gammaproteobacteria bacterium | reverse complement strand
GTGCTTTTCCCAAGGTCTCGCATCGTTCACTGTATGCGTGATCCTGTAGACACCTGCTTCTCGATCTTCTCGCAAAACTTCGTGAGGGAGGACGAGTATGCTTATGATCTCACGGACATTGCGGAATATTATCGTTTCTATCGGAAAATGATGGAGCACTGGCAGTCGATTCTGCCATCTCGGATATTCGATGTGTCGTATGAGGATTTGGTTCAGAATCAGGAACGCGTCACCCGGGACTTGCTCGAGTACTGCGACCTTCCGTGGGACGATCAGTGTCTTCGTCCGCACGAAACGGAACGCGAGGTTCGCACCGCGAGTCTCTGGCAAGTGCGCCAGCCCGTGTATTCGAGCTCTTTGGGAAAGTGGAGACGATATGAGCGTCAACTGGACCCGCTGGTCGCGGCGCTGGACCGGCACGGCTACGCTGCAGGAAAAGGCTGAGGATAGCAATTCATCGTGAGCGCAGCGCCTTAAAGTTTCAGCATTCGGGTATCTAAATAGCGGCTCGTAGATTCGAGACAGGCGCCTTTGCGGCGGAGTCCCCGCCCCCTCGAGTCGAGGCGGAGGGACAGGGAGGGGGTGTAGGTAAGGAGCGCGCGAACGAAGGCTCCACATGTAGCAGAATTCCGCTCAGGTATTTAGAGTGAAGGCGCCGCCGCTTGGACCAACTGTTCAGCCATCCGGGTAAAGCCGGATTTTGATCCTGCGATCAACGCATCGGACCGCTGGATAAACAGCGGGCCGCGACGGCACGGGTTCCGAATACGGGCGCGTGCCGAACCGGAAAAAATTTGAAATGACCAGGAGTGCCCCACGCCCTGCCGGCAACGGCCACCTCGAGCGCCGTTTCGAAAGCGCGCGCTGCGCCCACGCCGAGGGCCGTCTGAAGGAAGCCGAACGCCACTGCCGCTGGATCCTGAAGAGACATCCGGAACAACCCGACGTGCTGCATCTGCTCGCGCTCGTGATGAAGGACCGAGGGCGGTTGACCTCCGCGGCCGACCTCCTCGAGCGGGCGCTCAAGAAACGGCCGGATGATCCCCTGTGCCTGAACAACCTCGGAAACGTGCTGCGGGAGCAGCACCAGTTTCAGCAAGCGATCATCCGCTACCAGGCCGCTTTGCGTCTGGATCCGGAATACGTTTCCGCGATGTACAACCTCGGAGTGGCGCTCGTTGCCGTTTCCAAGCCGGACCAGGCGGTCACTGTGTTCCAGCGAGTGGTGGCCAAGCGGCCCGACGATGCGGACGCCTGGTCACAGCTCGGCGCGGCCTATCTCGACCTGGGCCGCGACCAGGAGGCGATGGCGGCCAGCCGCAAGGCACTGGAGATCGCGCCCGACTGGGCCGACGCCTGGAACGACCTCGGCCTGGCCCACGCCGACCGCGGCGAATTCGAAGACGCGCTGCGCTGCTACAGGCGGGCGCTGGAGGTCGAGCCGGGACACGTCAAGGCGGCGCTCAACGTCTCCAAGATCCGGCGCTTCGATACCGGCGACGAGCCCGAGATCGCGCTGGTGGAGCGCGCGCTGGCCGAAGTCAGGACCACGGCGGGTCCCCGCGGAGACCTCCACTTCGCCCTGGGAAAGATCAAGGACGACTGTGGAAATTACGCGGAGGCCTTTGATCACTATGAGAAGGCCAACCGCGAGCGGGCAAAACGGATCAAATACGACGCGGGTGCCTCGGAAGCCGAGGTGACGCGCCTCATGGAAATCTTCGACGCCGGGTTCTTCAGCCGGCGCAGCGGCTTCGGCGACGTCTCCGATCTGCCGGTATTCATCGTCGGCATGCCGAGGTCCGGCACCACCCTGGTAGAGCAGATCCTGGCCGCCCACCCGGAAGTCCACGCCGCGGGCGAGCTGCTCGACATCAGCGAGCTCGCCGCCGACCTCGGACCGCGTCTCGGCTCCGGCGCGGCGTTTCCGGCGTGCGTGCCGGAGATGAATGCAGAGCAGTCCCGCGCTCTGGCTCAGAACTATGTTCAGAGGCTCCAGGCCCGCGCGCCCGACGCTGCGCGCATCATCGACAAGCTGCCGGGCAATTACATGTTTCTCGGGCTCATCTACCTGTTGCTGCCCAGGGCGAGAATCGTCTATTGCCGGAGGCATCCGCTGGACGTGGCGCTTTCCATCTATTTCACCGACTTTCGCTCGGGTCACCACTACAGCTACGCGCTGAAAGACATCGCCGCGCAGATCCGCCAGTTCCTCCGGCTCATGGGCCACTGGCGTCGGGTGATTCCGGTGCCTATGCTGGAACTGCGCTACGAGGACGTGGTGGCCGATTCGGAGGCCCGGATCCGCTCGCTGCTCGAGTTCGTCGGCCTTCCATGGGATCCCCGCTGCCTCGAGTTCCAGAGGGTGAACAGGGCGGTGCATACCGCCAGCAACTGGCAGGTGCGCCAGCCCCTGTACGCAAGCTCGGTGGGCCGCTGGCGGCGATACCGCCAGCATCTCGGGGCGCTGGAGGAGGTCGTCGAGCCGCTGGCGAAAGAGGCGGGCTATGAGCTGGACTGAATTGTCCGGCCCGGCCACCGCTCCCGCGGATGCAGGCGCCGCCCGGGCAGAAAAAAACGGCTTCCCCCCGACCGGGGGAAGCCGTCTTCAAACGCTCAAGCTTGCCGCGAACGGCGAGCTTTAAGGCTTTAACTCAACGATCAGTCGAACTTGATCCTCGAGCCGACGAAGAACACGTTGATGTCTTCGACGCTTATGCCGCCGGCGACGTCATCCAGCTCGAAGAAGCGGTAGCCGGCATAGATATCAACGTTGGCCTTGGGCATGGTGTGCACGGCGCCGAGGCCCCAGCTGGTGCCGCCGCAGGCGGGATGGGTGGCGGTGCCGCCGGTGCAGCCAGCAGCAACCGTCACCGAGTCTTCGGAGGACTTGTAGTCCGCGGCGATACTGTTGTTGCCCCAGTCGTGCCCGAGCTTGATGTAATAGTAGCTTCCATCGCCGCTTCCCGGACCCGCGATCTCGCTCTTCTCGCCCCAGGCCGCGGCGATGCTGGTGCCCTGGGCGAACTTGAACGCGCCGGAGACGACGACGGTGCCGTCATCCTGTCCGCCGGAGTCGTGGTTCCGCCAGCCCACGCGCAGGTCGTAGGCGCCGCCGGCCACGGAGCCGGCCGCGATGGCGCCGATGTCCACCTGCGAATCGGTGGCGTGGGTGATGGCCAGCGACAGGGGGCCGATGGACGGCGTGTCGTAGCGCACCCGGTCTCGTCGGCCACCGTCGTAGGACGGCGTGACGGCACCGGCGCTGATGCCGGTGACGGCGCCCGAAGCGGTGCGGAAGTTAAGCCCGCCGCCGAAGTCGCTGGCGTTTTCAACCGGGATCCAGGCGTTGTTCAGATCGGCGAAGGCGATGCCGTCGGTGGCGTCGCTGCTCTGGCCGAGGCTGAGCTTGCCGAAATCGCCGGAGAAGTACACCTCGGCGTGACGCAGGGACGCGCAGGAGTCGGTGTCACTGTTCTGCCTGACGGAGACGCTGAACGAGTCGTTGGATTCGCACTGAATTTCCAGTCGCGTTCCGGCGGTCAGGCCGTTGCCGATATCCTCGCTGCCGGTGAAACGGAAACGGGTGCTGGAGGCGTCGCCGTCGACGTGCAGCACGTCGGAGTCGACGCCGTCATCTGCCACCAGGATGGCGCGGTTGACCTGGCCCGATGCCGAGTACTTGACCGCCTGGGCGGCCATCGGCATGGCTAAGGCGCTGGCTACAGCCGCGGCTACTAGCTTTTTATTCATAAGAGTTCCCCAAAAGAATTTGAGTTGTGAGTTCTCCCCCGAACGGGTTCGGAGGCGCTTCGCGAAGCCCCTCTTGAGCAGAGAAGCCGGCGTATTATGGCAATGAATTAGCGGCGTTTGCAACAAATTTTGCAAAAACCCAACAATTCCTGTCCGGGTGTTGCATTTTTACAACATCCTTCCGTTCACACGAGCCGATACAAGCGTCCGCGATAGCGCCCGTGGCCACTCTGAAGCACAAGTCCGATGGAGCCCGACTCCCGTTCTTGCTCGACAGACGGTTCGCAGATTGCCCGTCGCTTACGCATCGCTCAGGTGGTACAGCCGTCAAGCGGCTGGCGCCGAGGCTTGCCGAGCCCGCCGTCTGCGCTGAAGCAAGAAGAGCACTCCGAGCAGCACGGCCGCAGGGAGGAACATGAGGTCGCTCGGGGGAACGTCGGCTTTGATCTCGAGTGCCGTGATTTCCCAGTCCCAGTCGAGACCGTTCTTTTCCGCTTCGCTGGCGAACAGCACCTGGTCGATGAGAATCTTCCCGTCCTCTTCTCGAATCACGATGCCGCCGTGCTCGAGCCGCTCATGGCCGGTCGCGGCCGGCCCCATCGGCAGCGAGACCGTCTTGGTGACCAGATTACCGCTGATGTCCTGGCCGGACGCCGTCAGCCTCAGGCTTGCGCCGGCCGGCAGGCCCTCCGCCACCTCAACGATTTTTTCCGCTTGCAGCTGTCTGATCGGCGGATAAATCATGTCCCACCAGAAACCCGGTCGGAAAAGCGTGAAGGCCACCAGCAAGAGCCCGGCGCTTTCCCAAAGCCGGGTTCTGGTGAGCCAGAACCCTTGAGTCCCCGCGGCGAAGCAGAGCATGGCCACGACGCTCACGGTGATCACCAGGAACAGGTGCGCAATGCTCGTAATGCCGATGAGCAGCAGTTCGGTGTTGAAGATGAACATGAAAGGAAGCACCGCGGTGCGGATGTCGTAGGCGAATCCCTGCACTCCCGTTCGGATGGGATCGGCGCGGGAAATCGCCGCCGCGGCGAACGCGGCGAGACCCACCGGCGGCGTGTCATCGGCGAGAATGCCGAAGTAGAACACGAACAGGTGCACGGCGATCAGCGGCACCGCCAGACCGGCCTTGGTCGCGAGCGCCAGAATCACCGGCGCCATCAGCGCCGAGACCACGATGTAGTTGGCCGTAGTGGGAAGGCCGAGCCCCAGGACCACGCAGATCAGCGCCGTGAACAGCAGCACCAGCACCAGATTGCCGCCGGAGACCGCTTCGACGAACTCGGTCATCACCAGCCCGATGCCGGTCTGCGTCACCGTGCCCACCACGATCCCCGCCGCGGCGGTGGCGACGCCGATGCCCACCATGTTTCGCGCACCCGTAACCAGTCCGGTGAACAACTCGAAAAATCCCTGAAACGTGGCCGCCCTCAGACGTCGCTCGTTGCGAAAAAAGGCAAGCGCCGGGCGCTGGGTGACGAGGATCAGCATCATGAACACGGTGGCCCAGAAGGCCGACAGGCCCGGGGAGAAACGCTCCACCGTGAGACACCACACCAGCACCACCACCGGCAGCAGGTACTGCAGTCCGGATTTGATGGTCTCGCCGGCCGGAGGCAGCCTGAGTTCCCCGGACTCGGGGTCTTCCAGCTCGAACTCGGGAAAGCGCGCCGCGTACCACAACAGCGCGACGTAGACGATTGCCAGAATACCGGCGGCGATCCAGCTCGCTGCGGCGCCGAACACGTCCTTCATCCATCCGAGGCCGTAATAGACGGCGCCGGAGAGAATGATGACGCCGAGCCCTACGGCAACGAAGCTCAAACCACGCCGCACGAAGGTGCTGGAAGTGGCCCGGGGCAGACCTTTCATGCCCGCCTTCACCGCCTCCAGGTGGACGATGTAGATGAGACCGATGTAGCTGATGACGGCCGGCAGGAAGGCGTGCTTGATGACCTCGAGGTAGGGGATGCCCACATACTCCACCATGAGAAACGCCGCCGCGCCCATGATGGGCGGCATCAATTGCCCGTTGGTGGAGGCGGCCACCTCGATGGCGCCGGCCTTGACGTCCGGAAACCCGACCCGTTTCATCAGCGGGATGGTGAAGGTGCCGGTGGTCACCACGTTGGCAATGGACGACCCGGAAATCATGCCGGTCATGCCGGAGGCGACCACCGCTGCCTTGGCGGGGCCGCCGCGCATGTGTCCGAGCAGCGCGAACGCCACCTTGATGAAGTACTGACCGGCGCCGGCCTGTTCCAGCAGCGCGCCGAACAGCACGAAGAGGAAGACGAAGTCCGTGGAGACGCCGAGGGCCACGCCGTAAACGCCTTCGGTGGTGATCCACTGGTGGTTGACAATGGCGGCGAGGGATGCGCCCTTGTGGGCGATCACCGACGGCATGTAGGGTCCGAAATAGGTATAGCTGAGCAGCACGACGGCAACCACCGCTAGAGGCAGACCGATCGCGCGTCGCGTCGCCTCGAGCAGCAGCACGATGCCGATGCATGCGACCACGATGTCCTGCAGGATGGGCGCTCCCGGCCGCTGGGACAGTTCTCTGTAGAACAGGAACAGATACAGGCCGCAGGTCGCTGCCACCACGCCCAGCACCCAGTCCTGCGGTGGCACTTTGCCCAGCGGCGAGCTTTTGAGCGCCGGAAAGGCGGTGTACGCCAGAAGCAGGGCGAACGCGAGATGAATCGAGCGCGCCTGGGCATTGTTGAACACGCCCACATCGAACATGAACGGCAGCGGAGACGCGTACCAGAGCTGAAAAAGCGACCACGCCAGCGCGGTGAAGGTAAGCACTCGTCCCGCGTGGCCATCGGGCTTGCGCCGTCCCGTGTCTACCTGGGCGACAATGTCCCGAGCGCTTTCGCGTCCGCCGCTGTTGTTCGGGTTTTCTCTATCGCTCATGTTCGGGCTCCCGCGTCAATCCAACGGGGTAATTTCCGCTTGCGCGCCAAAGTCACCTCCGTCTCCGGGCCAATGAAATTTCGAATGTGCCGCGCGGCATATGCTGCAACGCGCATGCGGCGGGATTCGCTCCGAGATCGCCGCGTTGGCGGGCAAGGATAAAGAAAACCCCGGCGCACTGCAGGAAAATGTCTCCGATCTCGGCGCGGAGCGGGGATGACTGCTATTTTATCTCGGGAGCAAACCAGCCGCGTTGCAACGGGCTGTCGCCGCCTGCGGCTTCTTCGGGCTCAAGGATCGGCGGGAGGTTCATGTTATCGATGTCAGCCGCGATGGTTTTTGTCGCCATGGGGAAATTCCGCAGGAGCTGTGTGTTCGTGCTGCTCGCGCTGCTGCCCGCCGTTGCGCCATTGAGTGGTGATGCCGTCGGTGTGGCGCCTGCCGCTGGCAGCAAGCCGCAGGTACTGCGCGATCGGCTCGCCGGCGGCGGTGACGGACCTGAAATGATCTCGCTTCCCGCCGGATCTTTCCGGATGGGATCCGCCGAAGACGAAATCGGCCGCGCGGGCGATGAAGGCCCACGCCACCGGGTGGAAATTTCCAAGCCGTTCGCAATCAGCCGCTACGAGGTGACGGTGGCCCAGTTTCGTCGTTTCGTCGAAAGCAGCGGCTATCGCACCGACGCCGAGCTCGATGGCGGCTGCTTTTACTTCGCCGGCGGCTGGGAGACTGCCACCGGCAAGGACTGGCGCGCGCCGCCGGGTTTCGACCAGGAGCCCGATCATCCGGTGGTGTGCGTGAGCTTCAACGATGCCATCGCCTACGCCCGCTGGCTTGCGCAGCAGACCGGGTCCGACTATCGCCTGCCGACAGAAGCGGAATGGGAATACGCCGCGCGCGCGGGCAGCGACACTTCACGCCCCTGGGGCGACGATCCGGATGAGGCCTGCGCCGTCGCCAACGTGGCTGATCGGACGCTGAAGCAAGGTCACCCCGGCGACTGGCCGGAGCACGGCTGCATCGATGGGTTTGCTTACACGGCCCCCGTGGGTTCCTTCGGCGCCAACGCCTTCGGGCTTCACGACGTCATCGGCAACGTGTGGGAGTGGACCTGCTCAGGCTACTCGGATCACTACGGCGGCGCCGAGGAGCAGTGCGCCGTTGCCGTTCAATCCATACCGCGGGTATTCAGGGGCGGCTCCTGGTACAACTTTCCGGCGTGGGCGCGATCCGCGGCGCGATCGGCTTTCGCCCCGGGATTTCGCGCCGCCGTTCTCGGATTTCGCGTCGCCAGGGACCTTTGAGAAATCCGAATTACGCGCGGGCTACTCCCTCACCACGAGAACCGACTGCCTGGCATGTCGTGCCACTTTCTCGGCGTTCGAGCCCAGCAGATAGTCTTTCAGGTCCGGGTGATACGCCTCCATGACAATGAGATCGACGTCGTGATCATTGGCGTAGTCGATGATCATCTCGTAGATTTTTCCGCCCGAAACGACGGCGTGGGAGGCTTTGATCTCCTTCGGCACCTGATCCTCGACGAACTTGGTAATGCCCGCCTCCATTTTCAGTATCAGCTTCTCCATGAAATTTTCGGGAAAATGGCTCGCGATCATCGGCATGTGAAGATCCGGAATCACCGTGAGCACGTGAAGTTCGGCGCCGAAGGCCTTGCAGTTCTCAATCGCGACCGGCAGCGCCTTGCGCCACGATTCCTCTTGGTTCAAATCGACAGGCAGCAGGACATGCTTATACATCTGCGGTCTCCTCGTCAGGCGGTTGCCGGCGCGCTGGCCCGCGGCTCTCGGCGGCGCGTCTGCATGAAGGCAATGAGCCCGAGGACGAGCAGCGCGGGTATCCACATCCACTCTTTGGCCGGCTGGTTCGAGGGAATGCGAACGGTGAGTATGACCTGATCGAAGGCAAGCCCCGCCTTCTCTGCTTGACTGCCGAAGGCCACGTTGTCGACCACGATCTTGCCGTCAATCTCGGCAAGCTCCACGCCCGCGCTCGCCAGCCGCTCCTTACCGGACGCCCCCTCGCCAAGCGAGAGTAAGGCGACGAACTCCCGCGGGTTGCCCACCGCGTCCTCGCCGGCAATTCTCAGCCGGAGCTGTTCACCCGGCGGCACCTTGCCGGCTGCTTCCTCCATTCTTTCGGGCGCCGCCTCCTCGTATGGCGCCACGATCATGTC
>DATIPL010000428.1:0-4681 GCA_035471965.1 Gammaproteobacteria bacterium | reverse complement strand
GTTCACCCCGGCGATAGAGGTGGACCTCTGCGGCCACGCCACCCTGGCCACGGCGCACTACCTGTTCAACGAGGCGGGAAGCGCCTCCGGGGAGGTGCGCTTCGAGACCCGAAGCGGTCCCCTCCTGGTGGCGAAAACGGGAGAGCTGCTGACCATGGACTTTCCGGCGAGACCGCTGAAACCGGTGGCACGGGAGAAAGAAGCGGGCGCGGCGCTCGGCTCGATTCCGGAAGCGCTGTTCGAGTCCGCCAACAACTATCTCGCCGTGTTCGATTCCGAGCAGCGCGTTCGCGATCTCGCCCCCGATATTTCCGCGGTCAAGGCGCTCGGCGTCCACGGGGTCATCGTGACCGCGCCCGGGGAAGGCGTGGATTTCGTCTCGCGCTACTTCGCCCCCGGCGCCGGAATTGACGAGGATCCCGTCACCGGCTCGGCCCACTGCAGCCTCACGCCCTACTGGGTGGCGCGGCTGGACAGGAACCCGCTGGAGGCGGAGCAGGTCTCGAAACGGGGCGGGCGGCTGAAGTGCGAGCTCAAAGGCGATCGGGTGTGCATTTCCGGTCGCGCCGTGCTGTACGCGCGCGGCGTCATACGGCTTCCGGACTGAACGCGTTTCGCCGTTCGCTGTTCGCGACCGGACGGGTTCCTGTTTCGGCCATGAGGAAAATCAACGGGTCGAAATGAACACCGCGGGGCTGAGCCTGAGGGAAGGCTGGACCTTGCTTGTGCTGGTCCTGTTCGCCTCCGCGCTCTCGGCGATAGCGCCCGCGGATCGCCTCACCTGGGCTCTGGAGATCGTGCCGGTGTTCATCGGTCTCGTGCTGGTGCTGGTGACGCGGCGGAATTTTCCGCTGACGCCGCTGCTCTATCGCCTGCTGGTGATTCACGCCCTGATACTGATTCTCGGCGCGCATTACACCTACGCCGGAACCCCGGTGGGCTTCTGGGCTCAGGATCTCTTCGGCTTCGAGCGCAATCACTACGACCGTCTGGGACACTTTGCCCAGGGATTCATTCCCGCGGTGCTGGCGCGCGAAATACTGGTTCGCTGCTCGCCGCTCAAATCGGGAGCCTGGCTCTTCTTCATCGTGGTCTGCGTCTGTCTCGCCTTCAGCGCGTTCTATGAGCTGCTGGAATGGTGGGCGGCGGCGATCGGCGGCGACGCGGCCAACGAGTTTCTCGGCACCCAGGGCGATCCTTGGGACACCCAGTGGGACATGTTCCTGGCGCTCACGGGTGCAATCGTTTCGCTGCTGCTGCTGCGGCATCTTCATAACGCGCAGCTGAAGCGCATGGGTGTCGTGAGCAGGGCGCACGACTTGCGGGATTGAACTGACCGATCCGGCAAAGGATTGTTTCTGATGTTCGGACTCTTCAACAGCAAGGCGCGGGAGATACGACACCTCAATCGCGATGCGCCGCTGATCATCGAAAACGCGCGGGAGAGCTATCGATCGGAGCTGGTGCGCGAAATTGCGATTCTGATCCACCAGAAGATCGACGAGGCGAAGAGCAACTGTGGCGAAGATGCCGCGTGTCTTCAGCGCGCGCTGGATCATTTCCGAAAGCTTCACCGGGAGGCGCGGAGAAGAAACGAGCACGTGGCGCTCACCGCCTACACGCTCGTCATCATTTATCTTCGCGCCGGACTGATAGGTCCGGAGTGTGAGCCGGCGCGAGCCGCGATCGAAAGGTTTCTGGACGAGTGGCGCCACGCGCTGGGGGAAGGGAGCGGTAGCGAGGGACAGTCATAGGCCGGGGGGGGAGCCCGTCACGCGGCGGCGCGGATCAGCGCAGCCGCGGATTCTCGAGATCAAATATACGGATCAGGCCGTCGTCACCGGTGTTGGCGAGATAACGGCCGTCGGGTGAAAGCGCGAGCGTGGTGCCGCAGACCGGATGCCGGCGAAGATCCCGCAGGGTGCGTCCGCTTTCCGGGTCCAGAAACAGCACGGCGCTGTCGTTGACCCGGCTGATGCTGGCAATGGCGTTTCCGCCGGGCGTGAACTGCATCGACGCGATGATGCCCCAGTGGGCCGTTCTCGTGACCTCGAGCCTTCCGCTCGAGAGATCCCAGCGGAACATTCGAAACCAGCCGCCACCGTAAAGCCGGTCTCCCGCCGGCGCAAAGGTGAGGCTGCGCGCGTCCGTGGGCGGCGCATCGAGCTCCCGGGCCGGGGCGTTGTCGTCGAGCAGGAACACCCGGCCGTCATATCCGCCGGAGGCGACGCGTCCGCTCGGCGCGTGTCCGGCAAGGGCGGCAACCGGACCGTGGTGCAGCGCGACCCGGCCTTCGGCGACCAGGCCCGGCAGCCGCCAGAAGCGCAAGCTGCCGTCGTGATGCGCGGTGACGACGCGATCGTCGCTGGCGATCATCCTGTCGATGGGCGTGCCGGTATTCTGCTCCGCGATCGGGGCGCCGCTGCGGCTCCACACTCTGAGCAGACCGTCGGAGCCCGCGGTGACGAGCCCCTCCCGGACGAAGGCGATGCCCTGAACGGGGCTTTGATGGGCATCGAAACGCAGCAGCGGCGCCGCGTCACCGGGACGCCATAGGGCCACTTCCCCGTCCCAGCCGCCGGAAGCCAGCAGGCTCGAAGCGGAATCGAAGTCCAGCGCCTCGGCGCCGGAATGAATCCGCTGGTACTCGATCACCGGCAGCTCACGGCCGGGATCGATCGCGCCGCAGGCGGAAACGCCGAGCACCGTCACGAACAGCAGCGGCGACAGTGGCTTGATCATCGCTTCTCCGGGGTCGCGGACCGACAAGACGCGATCAAGCGGCCGCGTATCGCGCTCGAATCGTTTCGAACACCGCTCTCAACCCCATGGCTTCACCCCCCTCCGGCCGGCCGGGTCGCGGCTTGATGTTCCAGGCCATGAGATCGAAGTGCGCCCAGGGAGTTTCGGCGGGCACGAAGGCGTCCAGGAACAGCGCCGCGGTGATGGCGCCGCCGAAGGGTCTCGAGGCGGAGTTGACGATGTCCGCGACCGTGCTCTCGATGAGCTCCCTGTAAGGCGCGTAAAGCGGCAGGCGCCATACGGGATCGCGCACCTCGCCGGCGGCGCGCAGGAGACTTTCCGCCAGAGCGTCGTCATTGCAGAACATCGCCGGCACGTCGGTGCCCAGCGCCACCCGGGCGGCGCCGGTCAGGGTGGCGAAGTCGATGATGAGATCCGGGTTCTCCGCAGCGCCTTCCGCCAGAGCGTCGCAGAGAATCAGACGGCCTTCGGCGTCGGTGTTGTCCACCTCCACCGTCAGTCCCTTGCGCGTGGCCAGCACGTCGCCGGGGCGGAAGGCGTTACCCGAGACCGCGTTGTCCACGGCGGGGACCAGCAGCCGCAGTCTGACCGGGAGGCCCGCGCTCATGACCAGCCGGGCCAGGGCGATGGCATGGGCGGCGCCGCCCATGTCTTTTTTCATCAGGCGCATGTTGCTAGCGCCCTTCAGGTCCAGCCCGCCGGTATCGAAGCAAACGCCCTTGCCCACCAGCGTGAGCCGGGGCCGATGCGGCTCGCCCCAGCGCATGTCAATGAGCCTTGGCGGGTGCGCGCTGGCGCGCCCCACGGCATGAATCGCGGGGTAGTTCTCCCGGATCAGCGCGTCTCCGACGGTTTCGTTGACCACGGCGTCGAAGTGGCCGGCGAGATCCTTGACCGCGTCGGCGAGGTGCTCCGGCATCATGTCCTCTGCCGGCGTGTTGATGAGATCGCGCACCAGAAACACGGCGTCCACCTGGTCCTGCACGCGCTTCGCATCCAGACGCTTGTCCAGCACGAGCCGCGCCGGTTCCTGTTCGGCGCGCTTGTAGCGGCTGAAGCGGTAACCGCCCAGCGCCCAGCCCACGGTGGCGCGCTCCATCACCGCCGGTTCCCAGTCCGCGTCGATGAAATAGCGCCCCGGTGCCAGCGCCGCGGTCAATCGCGCCAGGCAGAAGGGGTCGTGCGCATCGCCGATGCCCGCCAGCACCCGGGACGCCTTTCCGTCCCCGGCCGGGATCAAACAATGGGTGTCGGGCCCGGCTTCGAAACCGGAGGCGCTCACCCAGCGTTTCGCCGCGGGCTCGGCGCGACCGAGCCAGGCCTTGAGCGCGTCGGAGGTCAGGGGCGTCACGGGCGTTGCGCCTTTGACGCCTCTGGTCGTCAATGTGGACTGCATAATGTTCCGTTCACCGTTGAAGCTTCACGCGCGGCGCGCGTGCGCGGGTAGTCGACGCTGGGGTGGTTGGATCCGCGCAATGGAAAACGATCAGCCGGCCGTGGCCCGGTACTTCTTCTCCACCGCTGCATCCGGCAGGTAGGCGTCTTCGAGCGCCCGGTATTCCTTCATGCCGATGAAGCCGGTGAACTCCTCGAACGAGGGCACCCAGTCGGGCTGATGGGAAAGGGTCCCCGTGGGTGACGCGCGCAGGGCTTCGAAAAAGCCTTTGAGCGCCTTGTAGGCCACCATGATGGACGCAACCGGTATCGACACGCGCGCGACGCCCATGGCGGCGAGCTCCGGCACCGGGATCATCTCCGTCTTCACCCCGGTGACGCCGTCCATCAGATTGACCGACAGCGGACCGTTGATGCTCTTCACCGCGAGCTCGATGTCGCCGCGCCTGGCGATGGCATCGATGAACACCAGATCCGCTCCGGCCTCGAGATAGAGGTTGGCCCGACGGATGGCCTCGTCCAG
>DATIPL010000427.1:0-6359 GCA_035471965.1 Gammaproteobacteria bacterium | reverse complement strand
GTGGTTTTTCCGCGCGGCGCTGGTTGTAGGAGCCGTGGTGCTCTTCGGCGGCAATGCCTATGCCGGCGAGTGCCCCGCGGACAAGGTTGCAAAGGACTCGGTGACTTCCGGGCCCAGCACGCCCAATGGCGTGACCGACATGGTCATTGGTTCGATCAACCTGGACTTCAAATCGGTAGCCTTCAAGGGCGAGAAATTCCGCATGCGCCAGCTCGTGGTCCAGCCCGGCGGCGTTGTGCCCTGGCACAACCACGGCGAGCGTCCCGCGATCATCTACGTCGTCAAGGGATCCATCACCGAGTACCGCAGCACCTGCGCCGTGCCCATCGAGCACAAGTCAGGCGAGGTGACCTCCGAGTACGGCGCCGACCTGTCACACTGGTGGAAAAACAACTCCAGTGAGCCGGCCGTGCTGCTGTCGTCGGACATCCTCCATGACACCTCGACGGACAAGAGCAGCATGTGAGGCGTCCTCGGGTCGGCGAAAACCGACCGTCAATTAACGCGAGAAAAGGGCGTGGCGCCCGGCAAGGAAGAAGCCGGGCGCCACCGGCCGGACAAGCAACCCAAACAACCGGAGTGCCAAGCTGACATGAACACCCATATTTCCAGCACCTTCCCGCCCATGCAGGCCGAACAGCACGCCTCGGCGGCGTTCTGGCGCACCGTGGTCATCGGCCTCATCGGCTTTTTCACCCTGGTGGATCTGTTCGCCGCCCAGGCCATCGTGCCGAGCCTCGCCAGGGCGTACGAGGTGAGCCCAGCGGCGATGGGATTCGCCGTCAACACCAGCACCATGGGGATGGCGGTTTCCGGCCTCGTGGTGGCGCTCATCGGCCGGCGAATCAACCAGAAGGCGGGCATCTGGGTGAGCCTGGTGATTCTGGCAATCCCCACCACCCTGCTGGCAACCGCCCCGGATCTGGCGACCTTTGCCGGGCTGCGCATCGCCCAGGGCGTCTTCATGGCCGCCGCATTCACCCTGACCATGGCCTACCTCGCCGAGCAGTGCAGCGCCAAGGATACGGCCAGCGCGCTCGCCGCCTATATCACCGGCGGCGTGGCCAGCAATCTGGTCGGACGCATCCTCTCCGGCTCCGTCGCCGACTCCTTCGGATTGGCAACGAACTTCTATACCTTCGCGGCGCTGAATCTCGCGGGGGCCGTGCTGGTGCTTTTAAGCATGCACCGGACCACTCCCATGGCTGCCGCGGGCCCGGCGGCCCGCTCAGCCTTCTCGAGCTGGGTGAGCCATCTTCGTAACCCCCAGCTTCGGGCGACCTTCGCCATCGGCTTCTGCATTCTGTTCGCCTTCGTCGGCACCTTCACCTACGTCAACTTCGTTCTGGCGCGGGACCCCATCGCGCTTTCCGCCATGACCTTGGGCTTCGTCTACCTCGTGTTCCTTCCGTCGCTGATCACCACCCCCGCCGCCGGACGCGTAGCCATCAAACTCGGCGCGCGACCGACGCTCTGGGGTGCGCTGGCGGTGGCGGGCGTCGGGCTGCCCATGCTGCTGTTGCCAAGCCTCGTCTGGGTACTTGCGGGCATGGCGCTGATCGGCGTCGGCACGTTCTTCGCCCAGGCTACCGCCACGGGATTCATCGGCCGCGCCGCCGCCTCCGATCGCGCCGCGGCGAGTGGCCTCTATCTCGCCAGCTATTACTTCGGCGGGCTCTCCGGCGCGGCGGTGCTCGGCCAGCTCTTCGATCGATTCGGCTGGGAAGCGTGCGTAGCGGGTATCGGCGCCGTGCTGCTGATCGCCGCGCTGCTGGCCCGCGGGCTGGCGCTCTCCAAGTCGCCCCAGCCCGCCATTGCGGCGGCCTGATCGCATTTCGCCCCGCGTCAATTCAAAGGAGTCGCACCATGGACAAACGATACCAGCGCGGTTTGGAAAAGCTCAAAGAAATCGACGCCGAGCAAGGCGAGCGGGTTATCACGAGTCTTGCCGACATCGCTCCGGACTTTGCCCGCTACGTAGTGGAGTTCCCCTTCGGAGACATCTACACCCGACCGGGACTCGACCTGAAGACCCGCGAGCTTGTCACCGTCGCCGCACTGACAGCCATGGGCACAGCGCCGGGACAGCTGAGAATCCATATCCACGGCGCGCTGAACGTGGGATGCCGCCGGAACGAGATCCTGGAGGCGATTATTCAAATGGTCGTATTTGCCGGATTTCCAGCCGCGCTGAACGGACTCGCCGCGGCCCGGGAAGTATTCGCCTCGAGGCCGGAAGCAGCACAGATTTTGGAGCCGTCATGACCGCCATCGCGAGCCCCCAGGTTCGTTCGCGGCTGGCCGGATGTGGCGAATGGCTGAGGCAGTTCGTGATCGGCCGTACCCCACCCCTGGAGCTGCCGGCGCGGGTGCGTCAGGCCATCGCTGCGGACCAGCGCGCCAGTGAAATCCTGGTCTGCCTGGTGCAGTTCGGCGCCATTGCCACCTTCGGGCTGCTCTACGCCCTGACGCCCAAAGCCTTTCCCGACACGGTTCCTTTCGAGCCCATTCCCTGGACGCTGGCCGTCTACACCCTGTTCACTGCCGGAAGGCTGTGGCTCGCGCTGTGCAACAGGCTGACGCCGCTGCTGCTCTCGGTCTCGGTGGTGGTCGACATAGCGGTACTGATGCTGACTATCTGGAGCTTTCATCTGCAGTACGACGCGCCGGCGGCGATTTACCTGAAAGCACCGACGCTCATGTACGCCTTCATTCTCATCGTGCTGCGCTGTATGCGCTTCGAGGTGCGTTACGTGGTGCTCGCCGGCCTGAGCGCAGGCATCGGCTGGCTGATCCTGGTTCTTTACGCGGTTCTCGAGACCGAAGGCATGCAGATCACGCACAGCTACGCCGAATACGTCACCTCCTACGCCATACTGATCGGCGCGGAGCTCGACAAGGCCATCGCCTTCGGCGCGGTTACCCTGGTACTCGCCATCGCCATTACGCGGGCGCGCCGCCTGATGATCACGGCGGCGGCGGAGACCCACGCGGCGGCGGAATTGACGCGCTTTTTCGCGCCCGACGTTGCCGGCGACATCCGCCGCACCAATACGGGGCTCAGCCCCGGCGAGGGCATGGTGCGACAAGCCGCGGTACTGATGACGGACCTGCGAGGCTTCACGCGTCTCTCGGCGGAGCTTTCCCCCAGTCAGACCATCCGGTTGCTGGGCGAATACCACGCCCATATGGTGCCTGCCATCCAGAGCAACGGCGGTGCCATCGACAAGTACTTGGGCGACGGCATCATGGCCACCTTCGGCGCCACGCGCGAAAGCGAGACCTACGCCGCGGACGCGATGCGCGCGCTGCAGGACGTGCTCGCGCAAGGCGAGCGCCTTTCTGCCGCACTTCAGGGGCGCGGACTGCCGCCGGTGCGAATCGGCGCGGCGGTTGCGGTGGGACCGATGCTTTACGGTGTGGTGGGTCACGAGTCTCGGCTGGAGTTCACCGTCATCGGAGACGTGGTCAATCTTGCCGCCAAGCTGGAAAAGCACACCAAGTCGGCCGGCGTTCGCGCGCTGTCAACAGCCGATGCCCTCAAGCTGGCTGAATCTCAGGGCTTCTCACCTTCCCGGTACCCCGGCAAACGGGACGCCGAATCGGTCTCCGGTGTACCTGCGCCCATCGATCTGGTGGGTTTTGCTTGAAGAAACAGGGTCATCTAAAGGACAGATCGGACAACCCGCCGGCGATTGGATTTCCGGCTGACCCCGAGAACGCGCACTGTTCTTTGCGTGCCGTCGATTTCGTCGAGCGCACCGGGAAGCTCCCGGCTCTTCCATTTTCAGCCGGCGTGCTTGCGCCGGGCACGAGCGAGGTGCAGGGAAACATTGGCCCGGGATATCGCTCGGGCCAGCCGGCGATCCGGCCGCCCGTCGGAAACAATGTCGTCCAGCGCGTCGAGCGTGCAGATGCGATCCACGGCGCGAACACCGAACTTGCTGACATCCACCAGCAGCACGCTGCGCCGGCTGCGCTCGATCATGACCCGCTTGACCCAAGCCGCGTCGGTATTGGCGTCGCTGGGGCCTTCCGCCGTCAAGCCGCTGGCCCCAATGAAACATTTCGTCGCGTGAAAGCGGCTGAGGAACGCCTGCGTTTCCGCACCACAGACACCGCCCTCATGGGCGTCGTAATCCCCCGGGCACAGCACCACATGAACTCGAGAATTCGACCCAAGCGCAGTTGCGACGCCGACGCTGTTGGTGAACACCGTCAGGTCACTGCCATCGGCCGCGAGGCGCCGGGCAAAGTGAGTCGTGGTGGAACCCGCGTCGATCATGAGCACATCACCGGGCTCGACCAGCAAGGCGCCGCATTCGGCGAGTCGACGCCGCTCTTCGACCCTCTGTCGGTAGCGTTCGTTGAAACCCGGCTCGCTGTTTCCCGCGGAAGCCGCGCCGCCATAGGTGCGCGCGATCAGCCCACGCTCGGCGAGGGCGTCCAGGTCGCGACGAATGGTCTCCGTTGTGACCGAAAAGCGCTCAGCGAGATCTGAAACGCGAAGCGCGGCGTCCACCTTCAGCTCCGCGACGATACGGTCCTGACGCTGTGTCTTGCTGAGCTTGGTCCGGGAATCTCGTTTTCCGATACGCCGGCTGCGAATTGGTGACATCGAGCTATGCCTTCGTCCCGAGTTGGCCTCTTGAGTCACAGCGCCGCGACAAAGCTCTCGAGTCGATCCGACTGCGCCGCGAGATCGAGAAAGGTGTAGCGATTGCGGATCTCTCGCGCATGTCGCACGGCATCTCGGTAAAAGCCTGGCGTCCATCCGAGATCCTCGGACCGTACCGGCGCGCCGGCTTGAACCAATACCTGCTCGAGATATGCAGCAGGGCGCCGGCACTGATCCGCTCGCGCACGCAGCCTTTCCCAGTTGTCGCTCAGGCGATCATTGATCTCCCGAATACGGCTGCTGGCGACTCGTTTCGGCTCGAACTCACGCCAGCAGGCGGGACCGATCTCCGCCCCGAAGTGCGCCAGCACGGCCGCTTTCCCGGGATCGCCGCCGACGATTCGGGGAGCAGCCCCATCGAGCATCGCCTCCTGAAGCCGCGCCATGGTGAGGGTCGTGACGCCGATCTGCTCGCCATGAAAGCTCGGTGGCCAGGACGGATCGGCGCGCATCTCCGCATAGTGGCCGATCAAGTGTTCGCCCTGACTCGCCGGCATGCTGCCACCACAAATCGTCATGCCGAATCCGGACAGCACCAGGGTCCGGGCGAGACGCCTCATGGCTTCGAGATCCGAGGAAAGCAGCGCTGCGCCGGCCTCAAAAAGCTCGGCCTCATCATCAGCCAGCAGGGTAAACGGCGTTTCGCGGTAGGGTTCACCGCGCAGCATGTTGGCGAGCAGCCAGTCGACCTGGGCCGTGGGCCGGCAGAGGCTGTCTCCGAGACCCGACCGGATCATGCGCGGCGGCGCCGCGGCGAGCACGCTCAGATCGAGAAAAACTCCTTCAGGCGCGCGAGCGGAAAGGGATTTCTTGTGGCCGTCGACGGTAATTGCGGCGTTAACCGAGGTATATCCGTTCATCGACGGAGCGGTACCGAAGACGACATAGGGCTTGCCGTCGAGCGCGGCTGCGTACTTGCAGAGGTCGTTAATGGTGCCCGAGCCGATCGCCACCAATGCATCAAAAGACGCGCCTGCCCTGCGGATCCGCTCCACGGTCTTGGCGTCTGCACAGGGTCGTTCCGGAAGCATGAATTCGTCGATCTTCGCGAGACCGGACAGCGCGCGCGCAACCCGCTGGCCGAGCACTCTATGGGTGGTCGGATCCGAGACCACCGCGAGCCTCCCGCCCAGACCGAGCGCGGCAACGAGATCCCGCTCTTCATCTTCAAGCGTATCGGCAATCACAACGCTGCGAACGGGCACGGTGAGCGCAGGCCCGCCATCGGGATCCGGAAAGGTGCCGTCGATCAGGCGGCGAATCGAGTCTTCGCTCACGGGACTCTTCCTGCAAACATGGGTCGAAGCGCTTCGAACAGGTTCCGATAACGCCCGTAAGCATCATTGCTGACGTGAAATGCGTCCGCATCAGGTTCGATGCGCTGAGCGTTTCCTGCCACGCATTCCGCGGCGGCTTCGAGGTTCGGCTGGATGCCTGCGGCGACGGCAGCCAGCACTGCCGCCCCAACGGGCGAAGTGTCGGTAACCGCCGGACGCTCGACGGTGAGCCCCATTAAATCGGCGCGGATTTTTGCCCAAACGGCGCTGCGCGCACCGCCACCGAGCAGTACTACGGAATCGAATGCAACACCAAGATCACGCAGACGATCCAGAACGTCGCGCATGGCAAAGGCACAGCCCTCGAGAAGCGCCCTTGCCAGGTGCCCGCTCCCGTGGGCGGG
>DATIPL010000426.1:0-2165 GCA_035471965.1 Gammaproteobacteria bacterium | reverse complement strand
GGGGTCCTGGCCTTGACCACGAATTCACCGTTGCCGAGCCTGCGTATATCCTGACCCACTTCGGTATCGTGCTCGTCATCAATCTCTCCGACGATCTGCTCAAGCACGTCCTCAATCGTGACGAGCCCGGCAACGCCGCCGTATTCGTCAACCACGATGGCCATATGATTCCGGCTTTGCCGGAACTCCTTGAGCAGCACATTCAGCCGCTTGCTCTCGGGAATGAAAACGGCAGGCCGCATCGCGTCATCCATGTCGAAGCTGTCTCGGGTCTCGCTGGTATCCTTGGCAAAATAGGCCAGCAGATCCTTGGCCAGCAGAATTCCCCGCACTTCGTCCCTGGTGTCACCGATGACCGGAAAGCGGGAGTGGCCCGATTCGATAATTTCCGACACGAAACTCTCTGGAGGCAAGTCCTCCTGCACGACGACCATCTGAGCGCGAGGAATCATGATGTCGCGCACCTGCATTTCACCGACCTGCAGCGCGCCCTCGATCATCCCGAGCGCCTCAACATCGATGAGGTTTCGCTTCTCGGCATCGCGCAGAAGCCGAACCAGCTCTTCCCTGTCCTGAGGTTCACTGCTCAAGGCCTGGCTGATCCGGTCCAACCAGGTGCGCGCGCCGCCGTTCAAGCTGCTGTCGCTACTCATACCGAGCGGAGGTAAGGGTCGGTAATTCCAAGTTGCGCGAGTATTCGTCGTTCTTCGGATTCCATCCGTGCGGCCTGGCCGTCACTCTGGTGGTCGTAACCGAGAAGGTGCAGGGTACCGTGAACGACCATGTGCGCCCAGTGGGCTTCCACGGTCTTATTTTGCTCGCGCGCTTCCTCTTCCACCAGCGGTGCGCAGATCACCACGTCACCGAGAAGCGGCAACTGAGCCTCTTGAGGGGATTCGAATGGAAAGGAAAGGACGTTGGTCGGCCCGGAAACGCGTCGATACGTTCGATTGAGCTCGGCGCTTTCCGTCTCGTCGACGATGCGAACGGTAATTTCCGGGTTGCCACCGATCTCGGACAGCGCCGCCTGCGCCCAGCATCGAAGCTGCGCCACCGTAGGCAGGCCGGGCGCCTGTGACGCGATCTGCACGTCGATGGTCGCCCGTCTTGAATCCACGGGCATATTCACGCCCTCGATTCGCCCGCAGGCGGGAAATTCGGAATATCGCTCACCGCCTGACTTCGTTCTTTTTTCCGCCGGTCTCCCTGGTAGATCCTTCTTCGTAGGCTTCGTAGGCGTCAAGAATGCGGGCAACCAGGGGATGCCTCACGACGTCCTTGGAGCTGAAATAGGTAAAGCTCATACCCTCGATGTTTTTCAGCACCTCGCTCACGTGAATCAGTCCGGAGCGCTGCCCCCTGGGAAGATCGATCTGGGTGACGTCGCCGGTCACCACCGCGGTGGAACCAAATCCAATCCGCGTGAGAAACATCTTCATCTGTTCGACAGAGGTGTTCTGAGCCTCGTCGAGAATGATGAAGGATTCGTTGAGCGTGCGTCCTCGCATATAGGCGAGCGGCGCCACTTCGATGACGTTGCGCTCGATGAGCTTGGCCACTCGCTCGAACCCGAGCATCTCATAGAGGGCGTCAAACAGAGGACGGAGATAGGGATCGACCTTTTGCGCAAGATCGCCCGGCAGAAATCCGAGCCGTTCGCCCGCCTCCACCGCTGGTCGTACCAGCACCATCCGACGCACGCGTTCGGTTTCCAGTGCCTCCACCGCGCAGGCCACGGCGAGGTAGGTTTTTCCGGTGCCGGCAGGCCCGATGCCGAAATTGATGTCGTGGGTCTGGATATTGCGCAAATATCTGGCCTGATTTGCGCCGCGTCCGCGAATATAGCCACGGCGAATATGAATCACCGCTTCTTCGGCGACGCTGTCCTCGAGCGCCTCTTCAACGCCGGCTTCCTGCAAGAAAAGATGGACCCTCGCCGGTGTGAGCGGCTCATTGAGCGCCACGTCATAAAGCTGCTTGATAATCTCGCCCGCGGCCTTGACCGGCTCTGGATCTCCCACCACGCGAAATTCGTTCCCACGACTGTTGATGGCGACACCGACACGCCGCTCGAGTTGACGAAGGTGCTGGTCAAAAGGCCCGCAGAGATTCGCCAGTCGCTGGTTGTCAGCCGGCTCCAGCGTGATATCGCAGGCGTCGGGGAG
>DATIPL010000425.1:0-2095 GCA_035471965.1 Gammaproteobacteria bacterium | reverse complement strand
GGGTCAGCCAGGGATACCCGCTCGCTCTTGCGCTCGAACCTGAACAATCGCCTACGACGCCTCTGGTGGTAATGCGAGCCACCATCAAAAGAATATCCGAACGGATTTGGCGCGCCCGAGATGGTGCCAAGTCTGAGTGGTTTCCGATCCTATCGTCAGCCTTGCGCGCTCTTTAAAGTCGAAAATGCTGAAGTATCTAGAAGCCTTGATCGCGAATGGGCCGGCAATGCCTTGTCCGAGCGGAATATCCGAGGACACATAATGCCAGACCTGAACCGAAAAAACTGCACTGCCGGTTACGACGAAATATGCGAAAAGTCGGGTAGCAGAGACTGCAGCCGAATTTCTGCTGGAGCTCGATCTGGACAGTCTGATCTGGAATCCGGAATACCGCGCGGAGATGCGCGCTAAGGAAAACGACCGGGGGTAGCCGTCTTTGGACGCTTCTCGGGCGACGCGCAGAGTAGGGTGCGAACCGCGCCGTTCCCACGTGCATTCCGTCATCGCAACGGGCAACCGAGGGTCGCATGCTAAGCAACATCCATCCGCTGACATGGATTGCAGTCATTCCGGTATTGGCGCTGGTACCGGCAACAGTCGCCTATCGGAAGGGATATACCTTCTTAGATGCTTGGTCGATCAGCATTCTTTTCCTGCCGATGGCACTTGTCATTGTTCCGTTCCTACCGGCCGATAAGGTTTGCCGCTACTGCCTCGAACGGATCAAGGCGAAGGCTTCGGCGTGCCGCCATTGTGGCCGTTGGCAAGAAACCTCACCCGATCCGCTGACCCGGGGTCCGCCATTCCAGCGCCCGCCATCCCAACACCCGCCATTCCAGGGCATTCAAGCATTGGATCGCCCCGGTGAACAACGGCTACAGGTCTGGACGGGCGCAACTGAAATTGCGCTTGACGACAGTGGACACGATCGACGAAGTCGAACCGATCAGGTCCTGCGATCCGCGGGGCAGCCGCGATGGCCGTCCAGTCGCCTGATGGCAGTGGGAGTTGGCATACTTGCCGTCGTTGCTGTGGCCGTGCTCGTACTGCCAGGGACCTGGGGCAGCTATTGGGGCGAGGCGAAGCATCCATTCGACGCGGCGGACGCCACTACGCTCATGCCGAACGGTCGAGGGGCGCTCGCTTCTGTCGCGCTCAACGAAATGGAACCAGGCGGCATGGTCGGCACACCAAATGACAGTGATGTTGAGATTGATGCAGCCGGTGAGCCGAGTGGCCCGGCTAGGCGTGAGGCGCCGTCCATCGCCGCTCCGGCGCAGGCCACAGGACGATTGGGGGGCTGGGAACAGGGTACGCCTTGGGCGGCATCTTTGCCTACGCGTGTCTCAACGCTAGCGAAGGTAACTGATGACACCATCGCGCCACCTTCGGCCATGCCGCCGACCAATGTGGTGCGGGAGCTACAGGCCATGTTGACCGAGTTGGGGTATGCCCTCGGTCCGGTCGATGGCATCATGGGGGAAAAGACCAAGGCCGCCCTACGCCATTATCAATCGGCCAAAGCCCTTTCCTCAGGCAGTCCCGTCGATATGCCGCTATTGCCCACGCGGACGAGCCCGGTGGAGTCAGCAAAAAACCAGCCAGGGCCGGTTTCCCTCCTTCCCAAAAATATGTCCAAAGAAAAACCTTAGCGATATTCTTGCCGGAGTGACCGGCGAAGCCCATACCCATAATCTGGCGCCATCGTGTGATGAGGCCGGCCAGGCGCGCGTTACTGCGTTGCCTCGCGCCACGCGCATCGCTCGAACCACGGCTTCCGTGGTCTTTGCCCGAGACAAGTCATTCCGGTGACCCGCGCTCCCGCCAAGGTCCGGGCGGGTGATGCACTCTAGATCCGCATCCGTGCGCAAATAAGAGTGCAGTGCAGTGCAGATGGGAAACCAAGCCGAGAGCGAAGATGCCATTCCGTCGGATTAGTGGCCCAAGCAGGCTGCGTGGCCACCCGGCTACCTCGGGTCGTCGCCGGTCTCAACCTTCCTTTCCCGCGAACTCGTGCAACCGCGCCGTACTATATTTTGTTGCGTATCGCCCGCTATTTCGGGATCTCCGAGGGTTTCTTTCTGGGATTGCAGGC
>DATIPL010000424.1:0-2210 GCA_035471965.1 Gammaproteobacteria bacterium | reverse complement strand
CGGCGTGACCACCGGAATTTCCGCCGGCGACCGGGCAACGACGATAAGATCGGCTGCATCCGCGAACGCCCGTCCCGCCGACTTCGTCCAGCCGGGCCACGTTTTTCCACTGATCTCGGAGCCCGGCGGCGTGCTGGCCCGCGCGGGACATACCGAAGCCGGCTGCGATCTTGCCAGGCTTGCCGGACTCGAACCGGCGGCAGTGCTGGTGGAGATCCTGAACGAGGACGGCAGCATGGCGCGCCGTCCCGATCTGGAACAGGTGGCCCAGACCCACGGATTGAAAATCGGCACCATCGCCGATCTCATTCATTACCGCGTCTTGAACGAAAAGACGGTGCGCCGGGTGAGCGAATGCCTGCTGCCCACGCGATACGGTGACTTTCGGCTGGTTGCATTTCAGGAATCGACGACGTCGGCCGTACACCTGGCCCTGGTCGCGGGAACCATCGAGCCGGAAAGGCCCACGCTCATCCGCGTGCACGTGCTGGACTCCCTCGCCGACCTGACCGGCAGCGTTCGCAGCGACTCCGGCTGGCCCATCGATGACGCGCTGAAGCGTGTGTCGGGAGAAGGCAACGGCGTGGTGCTGATCCTGAGACATCAGGAAAACGATACCGAGCTGATCCACCGCATCCGTAACTATCAGCTGGAAGACGCGGGTGAACCGCTCGCGCGCAAGGAGCCGGCGGACGACCTTCGAACCTACGGCGTCGGCGCGCAGATCCTGGTGGATCTGGGCGTACGCCGAATGCGGCTATTGAGCGCGCCGAAGCATATTCCGGGCATCTCAGGGTTTGGGCTGGAGGTGGTGGAGTACGTTAACTGAGTGATTGGTGGAAAGTGATTGGTGATTGGTGATTGGTGATTAGCAGCGCAAGCGTTCTGCGATCCGGATGAGTCGACTCACAAATCACTAATCACTAATCACCAATCACCAATCACTTGTTACTAATTGAATGGCCAAACACGATATCAAAGAAGGCAGCTATGACGTCAACGGCGCCCGCTTCGCTTTGGTCGTATCCCGTTTCAACGCCGAGGTCGTGGCCAGGCTCGAGCAGGCGGCACTGGATACACTGAAACGTCACGGCGTCGCCGCAGAAAACATAACCGTGGTGCCGGTTCCCGGCGCCTTCGAGATTCCGTTCATGGCCAAACGGCTTGCAGACGGCGGAAGCTTTGACGTGGTGATTACTCTGGGCGCGGTTGTTCGCGGCGGCACGCCGCACTTCGAGTACGTTGCCGGGGAATGCGCACGCGGCGTGGCCGAGGTGGCCCGGGAAAGCGGCGTGCCGATCATTTTCGGAGTGCTCACCACCGACGACATGGCCCAGGCGCTGGAACGGGCCGGCGGGTCAGAAGGCAACAAGGGAAGCGAGTCCGCAATCGCCGCCATGGACATGGTGACGACCTTGCGCGGCTTCGCCGGTCAATGAAAAAGCCCGGCCCGGGGGCCCGCCGCCGGGCCCGGCGCGCCGCCCTCCAGGGCCTGTACCAGTGGCAGGCGACCGGACAACCGGCGGAAGAGATTATCGCCCAGTTCGACGACGAAAAAGCCTGCGGCAATCTCGATCGGGATTACTTCTGCCGCATCATTCACGGGGTGATCATCAACGTGGAATCTCTGGACGAGATGCTGACGCCGTGTCTCGACCGCCCGTTGAAACAGGTGGATCCCGTCGAGCGGGCGGTGCTGAGGCTGGCGGCCTTTGAGCTCTCGCACTGTGAGGACGTGCCCTGGCGGGTGATCATCGACGAGTCGGTGGAGCTCGCACGCGCCTTCGGCGCCGAACAGGGACATCGCTTCATCAACGGCGTCCTCGACAAGCTTGCCCCCTCCATTCGCGCCGAGGCGAAAACCGGCGCGGGGGGCTGAGGCCCGCGCGTCCGCGTTTCCCTCTCCCGCTCGAAGGATTGGTAAGATCTGAGCAACAGACAGAGGAATCCCCTCGCAGCAGCGCGCCGCCAGCATGCGCCAGCAGCCTGACAGCAACAAATATCTCGATGCCGTGGTCGTCATTTTCGTCTGCGCGGCGTTTCTCTTCATATCGCCTTTTCTGCTCGTCTGGAGCTATCCGGCCGCGCCGTGGTATCTGCCGTACCTGCTCTGGGCGGTCGTAATTCTGTTCGCCGGGATTGTGCAGCGGCTGCGACATCGCCATGAGCTTTGATCTCGGACATCTGTTTTTCGTCGCCGTCATCTATCT
>DATIPL010000423.1:0-2951 GCA_035471965.1 Gammaproteobacteria bacterium | reverse complement strand
AGCGACAACGTCGAACCGCCGGAATACGCGGACGCCGATGTCCTCTTTGCCGACATCGCCAGCGCCTACAGAAAAGCGGTGCGGGCGTTTTACGACGCCGGATGCCGTTACCTGCAGATGGACGATATTTTCTTCGCCTACCTTTGCGATCCCGCGCACCGGGAAGAAAAGAAAGCACAGGGCCTCGATCCGGACTGGCTCATCGGCAAGTACGCCAAGATGATGCACGACGCGATCGACGGCCGCCCCGACGATCTCGTCATCGCGATGCATCTCTGCCGCGGCAACTTCCAGTCGACCTGGGCGGCGGAAGGCGCGTACGATCCCGCGGCCGATGCGCTTTTCAACCAGACCGGCGTAGACGTGTACTTCATGGAATACGATACGGAACGCGCGGGCGGCCTGGAACCGCTCAGGCTGTTGCCGAAAGGCAAGAAACGCGTCATGCCGGGTTTCATCACGACCAAACAGGCGGAACTCGAAAGCATCGACGATTTGAAAAAGCGTTTCGACGAAGCATCGAAATACGCCGATATCGGCCAGCTCGGCATCGCGCCGCAATGCGGTTTCGCATCGACCGAGGAAGGGAACCTGGTCACGGAAGACGACCAGAAGCGCAAGCTCGCGCTCGTCGTCGAAACGGCGGAAGCCATATGGGGAGGGGTCGACGCCTGACGGCTTCGCTGCGCCGAGTCGGGCGCGACCATGTGAATATACAGTCATGCGAATCGAAACCGAGCGGCTGATCCTGCGGGAGATCGACCCGGAGCGCGATTTCGAGAACTGGGCAAAATCGATGGCCGACGAGCGCACGGTCCGCTTCACCGACGGCAAGATCCTCGACCGCGCGCTGGCCTGGCGCCACATGGCCGCGCTGATCGGGCACTGGCACATCCGCGGCTATGGCTTTTTCTCCGTCGAGGAAAAGGAATCGGGCGTCTGGGTCGGCCGCGTCGGTCCCTGGTACCCGGAAGGCTGGCCCGAGCCCGAGGTCGGCTGGACGATCATGCCGGAGCACTGGGGCAAGGGCTATGCCACCGAAGCCGGCCGCGCGGCGATTGATTTCGCGTTCAGGGAACTCGGCTGGGAACGCGTGATCCACGTGATCCTTAAAGGCAACGAGCGCAGCATCGCCGTTGCGAAAAAGCTGGGTTCCACCTTCATTCGCGCCGAGAAAGGACTGCCCGGCGTGACCGACGGCGATGTGGTCATCTACGGGCAGGATGCGCCCGCGAGGTAAGCAAACTGCAGGAGCGGCTTCAGCCGCGAACCGCGGCGGGCTCCTGCCTGGTGCTGTCGGCCGCGGGCGGGATGTTCTTTATCGGAAATAAAGCGCAGCGCAGCGAGCCATTCCGATAAAAAACATCCCGGTCGCGGACGCATTCCCCAAAGTGTCGCAGGAATCCGCTCCGGCGGGCCAGGTTCGCGGCTGAAGCCGCTCCTACAGGAAATAGGCGAAGGTGCGCACTTCGATGCTCGACCGCGGTTTGACATCGGCGAAGCTCGTGTCGCGGAATGCCGTGTGCGGTACCCGCATGGCCCTGCTCTTGTCGCTGTCGTGAAATTTCAGCAGCACGACCTCGTGGCGTGTCATGTTCGAGAAGTACCACCAGCGATGCTGCGGCTTGTACGGGAAAATCGCCGCAGTGACCACCGTCTTCTCTTCCCACTCGTCGGCCAGCATGGTGTCGCGGTCGGGAATCTCGTCGACGATGATCAGCGCATTCGGCGTGCCTTCGTCCGCGCCGACACTCGATGCATCGCATAGCGCGAGCGGCCAGTCCTGCGGCGGTTCGGAAAAGGTTCGCCACAGGCTCGAGGCGATGAAGCGGGAATACGGCTTTTCGTCCGGGAACGACTCCTTATATATAGAAGCGGCCATGGCTTCTGCCCGTTCGGGCATATAGTCGACATGCGCTTCGGAGGCGGGCGGCTGCACGCCGCTCCGGTGCGTGTAGCCTTGGACCTTGTGCCGGTGCTTTCCGAGGTCGCCCGAGGTGCGCACCATCCACCCACGCTGGACGACATGATCCGCACCGGTCAACTCGCGGACGATGTCGTCTACTTCGCCGGGATAGACGGCATCGACTTCCTCGCTGTCGAAAAAATCCCCGACGGTACTTCGGTGTTCGGCCAGGACGAAGCCGTGGGTATCCAGCGTGAACTGCTCCTGTAGAGGCCGGGCATCCCGAATCTGCACGCGGTAACTCTCGTATGTTCCGGTGTTGACCTCTTTGCCGGGAGCGACGAAGCGGCGGTTGATGTGCGATCCGGGTGCGAGGTAGCCAATGTCGGCTTCTACCGATCTCGCCTGCGTGTTATTCGTCACGACGTCAGTGTACCCGAATCCCATTTGGGGTCAGGCCAAGCTTCCGGACCCAAAAAAAGCGCCCCCGTGAAGGGGGCGCTGATTGTGCGCATTCAAAGACTACCGGAAATTACGCCTGAGCGTTAACGACCACTCGCGCGGCAGTCCCGGCATGCCACCGGACCAGCCGCCGAAGCTCGATAGGTCGAACAGGCTCAGGAAGTATTCTTCGTCCGTGGCGTTGGTAAGCGCCGCAGATACTTCCCAATCACCGTCCGGCGAGAGCCAGTTCAGGCGGGCGTTAACGAGCGTGTAGTCCTCGATCGGGATGGGCCGCGATTGGTCAAAACCGATCGCACGTGTCTCGTTGAAGCCGTTCACGTCGTCTTGCCAGAGCACATCGACGCGCGGCGTCAGCGTGGCGCCCGAGGCCATCGGGATGCCGTATTGGATGCCGATGTTGTACTTGGTCTCAGGCGTCGCCTCCGGAACGCTCGACGTCTGGATGAACGTCGGCGAGATGTTCGGATCGATGCGCGTGAAATCGTTGTCGATCCAGGCGAAGCTGGCGTCGACGATCAGGCTGTCCGTCGGCACCCAGGTTGCCTCGAGCTCGAATCCCGAGATTTCGGCGTCGACCATG
>DATIPL010000422.1:0-1674 GCA_035471965.1 Gammaproteobacteria bacterium | reverse complement strand
TCATCGACAATCATCTTTTCTCTTCTTCGTTGCCACCGGAATTGGCCGTCGGATTACTGAGTCACTTACGCGGCGGCATCCGGTCTTTTTGACCCAAACTCGATTGGTATGAAAAGTGCTCTGGCCGGCGAGATCGGCGAGGACATCGGAAGTCGTCCAGTTCACGTTGCGCCCGCCGTTGCGTTTTGCCCAATAGCCCTTATAGGTAACGGCGACGCCCGGTATCACGTCCTCGCTGACTTTGGCCTCCAGCTCGAACGACCCCCGGCTGTTAATCACCTCGACTCGATCTCCGCTTACGATTCCACGTGATTTCGCGTCATCCGGATGAAGCTCGAGCAACGGCGCGCCTTCCCGCCGGACGAGCGCCTCCTGGTTGGCAAAGCTGCTGCTGACGAAATGATGCGGCGCGGGGCTCAGGAGATCGAGAGCATCGTCGCTGTCGTATCCGGGCGGTGAGAGGGCGGCATCGGGGGATTCCGTCCACGCCGGCAGGGGATCGATATCAAAGCGTTCGGCAAGCGACCGGCAATAAAGCTCGACCTTCCCGCTCGGGGTTCGAAACCGTAGATCCTTGTAAGGCACCTCGTCATCCAGCATCAGCGGAACGGCGCCCTCCCGCTGGAGACGATCCAGGTCAATGCCCTTCAGCTCTGGAGCGTGCTTCGCGGTTTCAGTGAGCATCTCGTCGATGATTTCGTCGGCGGACTGATGCAGCCATGAGTCGTCGAATCCCATGGCGGACGCTATCAATTCCAACGTTTCCCAGTTGCTTTTGCATTCGCCCAGCGGCGGAATTGCCGCCCGGTTGTAAGCCAGCACCGTATGCCCGTAGCCGCGGTGCAGGTCGGTGTGCTCGAGCTGAGACGTGGCGGGCAGCACGATATCGGCATGGTCCGCGGTGTCGGTCATGAAAAGTTCGTGCACTACGGTGAAGAGGTCTTCGCGCATCAGGCCCTCGACGATCAGCCCTGCGTTGGGCGAAGACGCGACAGGATTTGCGCCGTATACGTAGAGCGACATCACGGGCGGGTCGGTCACTTCGCCCGTGAGCGCGGCGCCCAGCCGGTTCATGTTGATTTTGCGCCCCGGCGCCGGGCAGCCTTCCCGGTGATGCATCGCGGCGTGGTTCCAGCTGAAATAATCGCTGGTGGAATAGCAGACTCCTGCACCGCGCACGCCGTACTGACCGGTGATCGCGGGCAAGGCACACAGAGCCCGGACCGTCTGGCCTCCGTTGCGATTGCGGTTGATGCCGTCGGCGAACTTGATCAAGCTCGGTTTGCGGGTGGCGTAGCGTATTGCCAGTCCCTCGATAACGCCTGCGTCAACGCCGGTAATTTCTGCCACTCGTCCGAGCGGATACTCTTCGAGTCTCTGTTCCAGTCGTTCCCAGCCGGACGCGTGCACATTCAGCCACTGAGGATCGTGCAGTTTTTCGTCCACGATCACCCGCGCGATTCCCAGCGCCAAGGCGGCATCGCTGCCGGGGCGCGGCGCCACGTGAAGATCCGCGCCGCGCGCCGTGCGCGAGCGTCGCGGATCGACGACCACCACTTCGCAACCGCGGCGGTGTGCCTTGCGAATAAAGGGCATCAGGTGGGGTGCGGTGCTCACCGGGTTGGCTCCCCAGATGATGAGCATCCTGCTGTCGAGCACGTGGTGGTAGGGGAC